>NZ_JBIWAF010000019.1:13647-20943 GCF_044759925.1 Pseudomonas sp. NPDC099000 | reverse complement strand
ATGCTGACCAACTTCAAAACCATCCGTGCTTCCATCAAGCGTCTGCGTGACCTTGAAGTGCAAGCCGAAGACGGTACTTTCGCCAAGCTGACCAAGAAAGAAGCGCTGATGCGCACTCGCGATCTTGAGAAGCTGGATCGTTCCCTGGGTGGTATCAAGGACATGGGCGGTCTGCCAGACGCTCTGTTCGTTATCGACGTTGATCACGAGCGCATCGCGATCACCGAAGCCAACAAGCTGGGCATCCCGGTTATCGGCGTAGTCGATACCAACAGCAGCCCGGAAGGCGTTGACTACATCATCCCAGGCAACGATGACGCAATCCGCGCTATCCAGTTGTACATGGGTTCGATGGCTGACGCAGTTATCCGCGGTCGCAACCACGTTGCTGGCGGCACCGAGCAGTTCGTTGAAGAAGCTCCGGCGGCTGCAGCTGAGTAATTGACGCCCCGGCGTTGACTCAGTAAGCAAAAAGGGGGCTTGGCCCCCTTTTTGCCACCTCGAAAACCGTTTGTGGGCAGCGCAGCTACAGCCTTTGTAACGTGCAGCCGCTAACAAGTGGGGTCGGGAAGAATTGATCGCCCGTTTGATCGGGTGGAATGGTTGAAAACCTATCCAAGAGGATTTTGAAATGGCAGAGATTACTGCAGCGTTGGTTAAAGAACTGCGTGAGCGTACCGGCGAAGGCATGATGGATTGCAAAAAGGCCTTGACCAAGGCCGGCGGCGACATCGAAAAAAGCCATTGATGACATGCGTGCTTCCGGCGCCATCAAGGCTGCCAAGAAAGCAGGCAACGTAGCTGCTGAAGGCGCTATCGCTCTTAAAGAAGACGGTAAATCCGCCGTTCTGCTGGAAGTGAACTCGCAGACCGACTTCCTGGCTTTGCAGGATGACTTCAAGGCATTTGTCGCTTCCAGCGTTGAAAAAGCGTTCGCTGACAAACTGACTGACGTTGCTCCGCTGATCGCTGCTCAAGAAGCCGATCGCCTGGTTCTGGTCGGCAAGGTTGGCGAAAACGTCAACATTCGTCGCCTGGCTCGCGTTGAAGGTGACGTTGTCGGTGGTTACCTGCACGGCAACAAGATCGGTGTTGTGGTTGCCCTTAAAGGCGGCAGCGTTGAGCTGGCCAAAGACATCGCCATGCACGTAGCGGCGACCAACCCTGAATTCCTGCTGCCATCGGAAGTGTCCGCTGAAGCGGTCGAGCGCGAGAAAGGCGTGTTCCTGACCCTCAACGCTGACAAAATCGCTGGCAAGCCAGAAAACATCGTTGAAAACATGGTCAAAGGCCGTATCAGCAAGTTCCTGGCTGAAGCGAGCCTGGTTGAGCAGGCGTTCGTCAAGAACCCTGAAATCAAGGTTGGCGAACTGGCCAAGAAAGCCGGTGCTGAAATCGTTTCCTTCACCTACTTCAAAGTAGGCGATGGCATCGAGAAGCCGGTCGACAACTTCGCTGAAGAAGTTGCTGCCCAGCTGGCTGCCGCCAAGCAATAAGACGGTTTTTAACTGTCGCCCTGAAGAGGCTGCCCGCTTACGCGCGCAGCCTCTTTTCAGATGGGGCACCAATTTTTATTGGTTTCCCTTTGGAACTGGCTTACAAAGCCATGTTCCGATGGCGCTGAAGCAGCGCCAAGCTAGAGTGAACGCCAGCTGTAAACAGCTCGCAAAGAATTTTTAAAATACGCCGCAGGAGAGATTCGCAATGGCTCAGCAGGGCAGTGGTTATCAGGCTCGCTATAAACGCATTCTACTCAAGCTTAGCGGCGAGGCCCTGATGGGCTCGGAAGAGTTCGGGATCGATCCGAAAGTTCTGGATCGCATGGCGCTTGAAGTCGGCCAACTGGTCGGCATCGGTGTTCAGGTCGGTCTGGTGATCGGCGGTGGCAACCTGTTCCGTGGTGCAGCGCTGAGCGCGGCCGGCATGGATCGGGTAACGGGCGACCACATGGGCATGCTGGCCACTGTGATGAACGCCCTGGCCATGCGCGATGCGCTGGAACGTGCCAATATCTCGGCCATCGTGATGTCGGCCATTTCCATGGTGGGCGTGACCGATCACTACGATCGTCGCAAAGCCATGCGTCACCTGAACGCCAAGGAAGTGGTGATCTTTGCGGCCGGTACCGGTAATCCGTTCTTCACCACGGATTCGGCTGCGTGCCTGCGCGCAATCGAAATCGATGCCGATGTCGTGCTCAAGGCGACCAAGGTCGATGGCGTCTATACCGCTGACCCATTCAAAGACCCGCATGCCGAGAAGTTCGATCATCTGACTTACGATGAAGTGCTGGATCGCAAGCTGGGCGTGATGGATCTGACGGCCATTTGCCTGTGCCGCGACCACAAGATGCCGTTGCGCGTCTTTAACATGAACAAGCCCGGCGCTCTGCTGAATATCGTACATGGCGGCGCTGAAGGGACCCTGATCGAGGAAGGCCAACAATGATCAATGAAATCAAGAAAGACGCTCAAGAGCGCATGAAGAAATCCGTGGAATCGCTGGCGCACAACTTCGGCCGTATTCGTACCGGCCAGGCGCACCCAAGCATTCTTGAAGGCGTGATGGTGCCGTATTACGGTTCCGACACGCCGATCAAGCAGGTGGCGAACATCACGGTCAAAGACGCCCGTACCCTGCAAGTCGTTGCCTTTGAGCGCAACATGCTCGGTGCCGTCGACAAGGCCATCGGCAGTGCAGGCCTGAACCTCAACCCGACCAACTTGGGTGAGTTGCTGCTGATCTCCATGCCGGCCCTGACCGAAGAAACCCGCAAGGGCTTCACCAAGCAGGCTCGTGACGTCGCGGAAGATGCCCGTGTTGCGGTGCGCAACATCCGTCGCGATGCCAACAGCTCGCTGAAGGATCTGGTCAAGGAAAAAGAAATCAGCGAAGACGAAGAGCGTCGCGCCACTGGCGAGATCGACGATTTGACCAAGAAGTACGTGGCTGAAATCGACGCGAATCTGGCACAGAAAGAAAAAGACCTGATGGCCGTATAAGGGTCGCGTTTTCATGGAAAAGACTAAGCAGACTGCGCCGTCCGCGGTGCCGCGCCATGTCGCGATCATCATGGACGGTAATAATCGCTGGGCGAAAAAGCGCTTTATGCCGGGTGTCGCCGGGCATAAAGCGGGCGTCGATGCGGTTCGCGCAGTGATAGAGGTGTGTGCCGAGGCCGGGGTCGAAGTATTGACCCTGTTCGCCTTCTCCAGTGAGAACTGGCAGCGCCCGGCCGATGAAGTCAGTGCCTTGATGGATCTGTTCTTCAAGGCGTTGCGTCGTGAGGCCAAGCGCCTCAATGACAACAACATCAGTCTGCGCATCATCGGTGATCGTTCGCGCTTTCATCCCGAGCTTCAGGCCGCCATGCGTGAAGCCGAGGCGATGACCGCCGGTGCCAACCGCTTTGTCTTGCAGATCGCCGCCAACTACGGCGGTCAGTGGGACATCGCGCAAGCCGCGCAGCGTCTGGCGCGGGAGGTTCAGGCCGGGCATCTGCGTCCGGAGGACATCACGCCGGAGCTGTTGCAGACCTGTCTGGCCACCGGCGATCTGCCGTTGCCGGACTTGTGCATCCGCACCGGTGGCGAACACCGCATCAGTAACTTCCTGCTCTGGCAACTGGCTTATGCCGAGTTGTACTTCTCCGACCTGTTCTGGCCGGACTTCAAACACGACGCCATGCGTAACGCGCTGGCCGATTTCGCTTCTCGCCAGCGCCGCTTCGGTAAAACGAGCGAGCAGGTCGAGGCTGGAGCCCGGGTTTAATGCTCAAACAACGAATCATCACCGCGCTGATCCTGCTGCCGATCGCTTTGTGCGGGTTTTTCCTGCTCGAAGGCACAGGCTTTGCGCTGTTCATCGGGCTGGTCGTGACCCTCGGTGCGTGGGAGTGGGCTCGTCTGGCAGGCTTCACAGCCCAGCCGATTCGCGTGGCCTACGCGGTTGTGGTCGCCTTGATGCTGGTTGTCATGCACATCCTGCCGGGGCTCGCGCCCTGGGTATTGGGCGCTTCGGTGCTCTGGTGGGGCGTGGCGACGTATCTGGTGCTGACTTACCCGCGTTCCAGCGAACATTGGTCCAGCGCCGCCTGCAAGCTGGTGATCGGTTTGCTGATTCTGCTGCCGGCCTGGCAGGGTCTGGTCCAGATCAAGCAGGAACCCTTGGGTAACTGGTTGATCATGGCGGTAATGGTGCTGGTCTGGGGCGCCGATATCGGCGCGTACTTTTCCGGCCGGGCCTTTGGCAAGCGCAAGCTGGCGCCGCAGGTCAGCCCTGGCAAGAGCTGGGAAGGCGTGTATGGCGGCTTGCTGCTGAGTCTGGTGATTACGGCGATCGTCGGCTTTGTTCGCGACTGGAGCTTCGTGCAAATGCTGATGGGCCTGATCGGTGCGGCAGTGATCGTCTTCATCTCGGTCGTGGGCGACCTCACCGAGAGCATGTTCAAGCGTCAATCCGGAATCAAGGACAGCAGTAATTTGCTGCCGGGGCATGGCGGTGTGCTGGATCGCATTGACAGCCTTACAGCTGCGATCCCCGTATTTGCCGTGCTGTTGTGGATGGCTGCACCGTGAGCCGTCCACAACAGATTACCGTTCTGGGGGCGACCGGCTCGATCGGTCTGAGCACCCTGGACGTGATCGCTCGCCATCCCGAGCGTTATCAGGTGTTCGCCTTGAGCGGTTTTACTCGCCTGAGTGAGCTGCTGGCTTTGTGCGTGCGTCATACGCCGAAGTTTGCCGTCGTGCCAGAAGCGGGCGCTGCCCGGACCTTGCAGGACGACTTGCGTGCCGCAGGCCTGTCGACCCGCGTGTTGGTGGGAGAGGAGGGCCTGTGTCAGGTGGCTTCCGATCCTGAGGTCGATGCGGTCATGGCGGCCATCGTGGGCGCGGCGGGCTTGCGTCCAACCCTGGCGGCGGTCGAGGCGGGCAAGAAGATCCTGCTGGCCAACAAAGAAGCGCTGGTCATGTCGGGTGCGCTGTTCATGCAGGCCGTGCGCAAAAGCGGTTCGGTGCTGCTGCCGATCGACAGTGAGCACAACGCGATTTTTCAGTGCATGCCGCAGGATTTCGCCCGCGGGCTTGGCGCGGTCGGCGTGCGTCGGATTCTGCTGACAGCCTCTGGCGGTCCGTTCCGACAGACGCCTATGGCTGAGCTGGTGCATGTTACCCCTGACCAGGCGTGTGCCCATCCGAACTGGTCCATGGGTCGCAAGATTTCAGTTGATTCGGCCAGCATGATGAACAAAGGGCTCGAGTTGATCGAAGCCTGCTGGCTGTTCGACGCCAAGCCATCCCAGGTCGAAGTGGTGATTCACCCTCAGAGCGTGATTCATTCGCTGGTCGACTATATCGATGGCTCGGTGCTGGCGCAGTTAGGCAATCCGGACATGCGCACGCCGATCGCCAACGCCCTGGCTTGGCCGGAGCGCATCGATTCGGGTGTGGCGCCGCTGGATCTGTTTGCCATCGCGCGGCTGGACTTCCAGGCCCCCGATGAGGAGCGTTTCCCTTGCCTGCGCCTTGCGCGTCAGGCCGCCGAAGCCGGCAATAGCGCGCCGGCCATGCTCAATGCGGCGAATGAAGTGGCTGTCGCGGCGTTTCTCGACGGGCGGGTTCGCTACCCGGAAATCGCGAGTATCATCGAGGAAGTGTTAAGCCTCGAGCCGGTCGTTGCGGTGGATGATCTCGAGGCGGTGTTTACGGCCGACGCGAAAGCGCGAGTACTGGCTGGGCAATGGTTGAGCCGTCACGGGCGGTAAGTGCTGCAATACGTTGGCCCATGCGGCACTGGATAGGATTGCGGAGAAAGTAGATGAGCGCGCTCTATATGATTGTCGGCACCCTGATTGCATTGGGCGTGCTGGTCACCTTCCACGAATTCGGCCATTTCTGGGTCGCACGTCGCTGTGGGGTCAAAGTGCTGCGTTTCTCCGTAGGCTTCGGCATGCCGCTGCTGCGCTGGCACGACAAGAAAGGCACTGAGTTCGTGGTGGCTGCCATTCCGTTGGGCGGCTATGTGAAGATGCTCGACGAGCGCGAAGGCGACGTACCGGCCGATCAGCTCGATCAATCCTTCAATCGCAAATCGGTCCGTCAGCGTATTGCCATCGTGGCGGCCGGGCCGATTGCCAACTTTCTATTGGCGATGGTGTTTTTCTGGGTGCTGGCCATGCTCGGCAGTGAGCAGGTGCGGCCTGTCATCGGTGCGGTCGAATCCGGCAGCATTGCCGCCAAGGCCGGTCTGGGCGCGGGTCAGGAAATTATTGCCATCGATGGCGAGCCGACGTCCGGCTGGGCCGCGGTCAATCTGCAACTGGTCCGTCGTCTTGGCGAGAGCGGTTCTCTACAATTGTTGGTGCGTGAGCAGGGCTCCACGGCGGATTCTCCTCGTGAGCTCATGCTGGATAAATGGCTCAAGGGCGCTGACGAGCCGGATCCGATTCGTTCGTTGGGTATTCGTCCATGGCGTCCGGCATTACCGCCGGTGTTGGCTGAACTTGATTCGAAAGGACCGGCCAAGGCGGCGGGCCTGAAGACCGGTGATCGGCTGTTGGCGCTTGATGGCAAGTCACTTGATGACTGGCAGCAGGTGGTCGACACCGTTCGTATGCATCCGGATACCAAAATCATGCTGCGCGTTGAGCGTGATGGTGCTCAAATCGACGTCCCTGTGACCTTGGCCGCACGCGGCGAGAGCAAGGCTCCCACCGGTTATCTGGGCGCAGGGGTGAAAGCGGTCGATTGGCCACCAGAGATGATTCGCGAAGTCAGTTATGGTCCGGTGGCCGCAATTGGCGAGGGTGCTCGACGCACCTGGACCATGAGCGTGCTGACCCTCGATTCGCTCAAGAAAATGTTGTTCGGCGAGCTCTCGGTAAAAAACTTGAGTGGACCGATAACCATTGCTAAAGTGGCGGGCGCTTCTGCCCAGTCGGGTGTCGCTGATTTCCTGAATTTCCTTGCTTATCTGAGTATTAGCCTGGGGGTTCTGAATTTGTTGCCCATTCCTGTACTGGATGGGGGGCATTTGTTGTTTTATCTGATCGAGTGGGCGCGTGGTCGTCCCTTGTCAGATCGGGTGCAGGGTTGGGGGATACAGATCGGTATCAGTTTGGTGGTCGGGGTGATGTTGCTTGCTCTGGTCAATGATTTGGGCCGTCTGTAACACTTCGCTGAATTGCGAATCTGCCGCATTTTGCGGCAGTTTGTTTATTGCCAGTTGGAATAAGAAAGGACTTCATGAAAAGTCTGCTGCTAACTGCGGTTCTCACCGTATTGATGATCGCCGAAG
>NZ_JBIWAF010000019.1:0-13637 GCF_044759925.1 Pseudomonas sp. NPDC099000 | reverse complement strand
AAAAATAAGTAAAAAGACATTATGAAAAATAAATGAATTAATGAAACGTCTGCTTCTAAATTCGGTTCTAAAATTATTGATGATCGCCGAAGTTCACGCCGAGTCCTTCACTATCTCTGATATTCGCGTCAATGGCCTCCAGCGGGTCTCCGCGGGTAGCGTCTTTGGTGCTTTGCCGTTGAACGTCGGTGAACAGGCGGATGATCGTCGCCTGGTGGAATCCACTCGTGCGCTGTTCAAAACCGGGTTCTTTCAAGATATCCAGCTGGGCCGCGATGGCAACGTCCTGGTCATCACGGTAGTCGAGCGTCCGTCGGTCGCCAGTATCGAGATCGAAGGTAACAAGGCGATCTCTACTGAAGACCTGATGAAGGGCCTCAAACAATCCGGTCTGGCCGAAGGCGAGATCTTCCAGCGTGCCACCCTCGAAGGTGTGCGTAACGAACTGCAGCGCCAATATGTCGCCCAGGGTCGCTACTCCGCCACCGTCGACACCGAAGTGGTGCCGCAGCCGCGTAACCGCGTCGGCCTGAAGGTCAACATCAACGAAGGCACCGTTGCGGCTATCCAGCACATCAACGTGGTGGGTAACACGGTCTTCCCTGATGAAGACCTGATCGACCTGTTTGAATTGAAGACCACCAACTGGTTGTCGTTCTTCAAGAACGATGACAAGTACGCCCGTGAAAAACTCTCCGGTGACCTGGAGCGTCTGCGCTCCTACTACCTGGACCGTGGCTATATCAACATGGATATCGCTTCGACCCAGGTGTCCATTACCCCGGACAAGAAACACGTCTACATCACCGTCAACGTCAACGAAGGCGAGAAATACACCGTTCGTGACGTCAAGCTGAGCGGCGACCTGAAAGTCCCTGAAGACCAGGTCAAGTCCCTGCTGCTGGTTCAGAAAGGCCAGGTGTTCTCGCGCAAGCTGATGACCACCACGTCCGAACTGATCACCCGTCGTCTGGGTAACGAGGGTTACACCTTCGCCAACGTCAACGGCGTGCCTCAGCCTCACGATGAAGATCACACTGTCGACATCACCTTTGCCGTCGATCCGGGCAAACGTGCTTACGTCAACCGCATCAACTTCCGTGGCAACACCAAGTCCGAAGACGAAGTGCTGCGCCGTGAAATGCGTCAGATGGAAGGCGGCTGGGCTTCGACCTACCTGATCGATCAATCCAAGACCCGTCTTGAGCGTCTGGGCTTCTTCAAGGAAGTCAACGTCGAAACCCCGGCTGTACCGGGTGTCGATGACCAGGTTGACGTGAATTACAGCGTTGAAGAACAGGCTTCCGGTTCGATCACCGCCAGCGTCGGTTTCGCCCAGAGCGCCGGTCTGATCCTCGGTGGTTCGATCACCCAGAACAACTTCCTGGGTACCGGTAACAAGGTCAGCATCGGTTTGACCCGCAGTGAATACCAGAGCCGCTATAACTTCGGTTATGTCGATCCGTACTGGACTGCTGATGGCGTGAGCCTGGGCTACAACGCGTTCTATCGCACCACTGACTACGATGACCTCGATGTCGACGTAGCGAGCTATGCCGTAGACAGCCTGGGTGCTGGCGTTAACGTCGGTTACCCGATCAGCGAGACGTCGCGTCTGACCTTTGGCCTGAGCGTGCAACAGGACAAGATCAAGACCGGTCAGTACACCGTTGACGAGATTTTCGACTTCGTGAACAAGGAAGGCGACAACTACCTGAACTTCAAGGCGTCGGCCGGTTGGTCCGAGTCCACCCTTAACAAAGGCGTATTGGCGACCCGTGGCCGTTCCCAGAGCCTGACACTGGAAACCACCACGCCGGGCAGCGACCTGTCGTTCTTCAAGGTTGATTACCGTGGCCAGTTGTTCCAGCCATTGTCTGAAAACTACACTGTGCGTCTGCACACCGAACTGGGCTATGGCGACGGTTACGGTTCGACCGACGGCTTGCCGTTCTATGAAAACTACTATGCTGGTGGTTTCAACTCGGTTCGTGGCTTCAAGGACAGTACCCTGGGTCCGCGCAGTACGCCTAGCCGTGGCACGAATCCGGGCACATTAGCCGACCCGGACCAGGATCCACTGCCATTTGGTGGCAACGTCCTGATCCAGGGCGGTGCAGAGCTTCTGTTCCCTCTGCCGTTCGTCAAGGATCAGCGCTCCCTGCGTACCTCGGTATTCTGGGATGTGGGTAACGTTTTTGACTCGCAGTGCAAAGACACCACCAACGCAAACGGTTCGGCGTCCAATACAAAGTGCAACGACATCAGCCTGAGTAACATGGCCAGTTCCGTCGGTGTGGGCGTGACCTGGGTCACCGCACTGGGTCCTCTGAGCTTCGCGTTGGCCATGCCGATCAAGAAACCGGATGACGCTGAGACTCAAGTGTTCCAATTCTCTCTCGGCCAGACGTTCTAAGCGTCTGCCTCAAAATAACGACAATGGATTTTGTAGGAGTGCATCGTGCGTAAGTTGACTCAATTGGTTCTCCTGGCGACCGTACTGGTAGCAGGTCCGGCTTTTGCCGACATGAAAATCGCCGTTCTGAACTATCAGATGGCCCTGCTGGAATCCGACGCGGCCAAGAAATACGCTGTGGATGCCGAGAAGAAGTTTGGCCCGCAACTGTCCAAGCTCAAGACTCTGGAAAGCAGCGCCAAAGGCATCCAGGACCGTCTGATGGCTGGCGGCGACAAGATGCAGCAAGGCGAGCGTGAACGCCTTGAGCTCGAATTCAAGCAAAAGGCCCGTGACTTCCAGTTCCAGTCCAAGGAACTGAACGAAGCCAAAGCCGTTGCCGACCGTGAAATGCTGAAGCAGCTCAAGCCGAAACTGGACAGCGCTGTGGAAGAAGTCATCAAGAAAGGTGCTTTTGACCTGGTCTTCGAGCGTGGCGCAGTGATTGATGTCAAACCTCAGTACGACATCACTCGCCAGGTTATCGAGCGCATGAATCAGCTGAAGTAATCCATGACAGCGACTATAAAGCTCGGCCAGTTGGCCGAGTTCCTCGGCGCCACGCTACGTGGCGACCCGGAGAAAGAAATTACTGGGCTAGCCACTTTGCAAGAGGCTGGCCCAGCTCAGTTGAGCTTTCTCGCAAACCCCCAATACCGTAAATACCTGGTGGACTGCCGGGCCGCAGCGCTGTTGCTGAAGGCCGCTGACGCTGAAGGTTTTGCCGGTGATGCCTTGGTGGTGCCTGATCCGTATCTGGCCTACGCGCGTATTTCCCATCTGTTCGATCCCAAGCCCAAGGCGCCTGCCGGTATTCACCCGACAGCGGTAGTGGCTGTGGACGCAGTGGTTGATCCGGCGGCGAGCATTGGTGCCTTTGCGGTGATCGAAAGCGGCGCGCGTATTGCTGCCGGGGTGACCGTGGGTGCGCATTGCTTCATCGGCGCCCGTAGCGAAATCGGCGAGGGCGGCTGGCTGGCGCCGCGGGTCACGCTGTACCACGACGTGCGCATCGGCAAGCGGGTAGTGATTCAGTCCGGTGCCGTGCTGGGTGGCGAAGGCTTCGGCTTTGCCAACGAGAAAGGTGTCTGGCAGAAAATCGCCCAGATCGGTGGTGTATTGGTCGGTGATGATGTGGAGATTGGCGTGAATACCGCTATCGACCGCGGCGCGCTGGCCGATACCGTATTGGGTAACGGTGTGAAGCTCGACAATCAGATTCAGATCGCCCACAACGTGCAGGTCGGTGATCACACCGCCATGGCTGCGTGCGTGGGGATCTCCGGCAGCACCAAAATCGGCAAGCATTGCATGCTCGCCGGTGGCGTAGGGCTGGTGGGGCATATCGAAATCTGCGACAACGTGTTTATCACCGGGATGACCATGGTGACCCACTCGATTACCGAAAAGGGTTCCTATTCTTCCGGTACAGCGATGCAACCAGCAGCCGAATGGCGCAAAAGCGCGGCCCGTATCCGTCAGCTCGATGACATCGCGCGACGTCTGCGACAGCTGGAAAAGCGTGTAGGGGACGTGACCCCTGACGGTAATGCTTCATCAGATGGCTGATACCATTTCCATATCAAGTGTGCACAGCCGCTAGACTGCCTCCTTGATTTGCTAGAGGGGTGCGCGTCAGTCGCGCGCTCCCAATCTTTACATAGGCTTCCCCCCGAAATGATGGACATCAACGAGATTCGCGAATACCTGCCTCACCGTTACCCGTTCCTGCTGGTGGACCGGGTCGTGGATCTGGATGTGGAAGGCAAGCGCATTCGCGCCTACAAGAATGTCAGCATCAACGAACCGTTCTTCAATGGTCACTTCCCTGCGCATCCAATCATGCCGGGCGTACTGATCATCGAAGCGATGGCTCAGGCTGCCGGTATCCTTGGCTTCAAAATGCTCGACGTGAAGCCTGCCGACGGCACGCTCTATTACTTCGTTGGCTCCGACAAGCTGCGTTTTCGCCAGCCCGTCACTCCAGGCGATCAATTGATCCTCGAAGCCCGCTTCATCAGCTGCAAGCGTCAGATCTGGAAGTTCGAGTGCCAGGCTTCGGTCGATGGCAAACCAGTCTGCTCCGCTGAAATCATCTGCGCGGAACGCAAACTATGAGTTTGATTGACCCTCGCGCAATCATCGATCCGACGGCTATCCTGGCCGACGGCGTCGAGGTCGGCCCTTGGTCGATCATCGGTGCAGGTGTGGAAATCGGCGAGGGGACAGTGATCGGGCCGCATGTGATTCTCAAGGGCCCGACCCGAATCGGAAAGCACAACCGCATCTACCAGTTTTCTTCGGTAGGTGAGGACACGCCCGATCTGAAATACAAAGGCGAAGAAACCCGCCTGGTCATCGGTGACCATAACGTCATCCGCGAAGGCGTGACGATTCACCGCGGGACCGTTCAGGACCGCTCGGAAACGACCCTGGGCGATCACAACCTGATCATGGCCTATGCCCACATCGGTCACGACAGCGTGATCGGCAACCACTGCATTCTGGTCAACAACACTGCGTTGGCGGGTCATGTGCACGTCGAAGACTGGGCGATCCTGTCCGGTTTTACTCTGGTCCACCAGTATTGCCACATCGGCGCCCACAGCTTTTCCGGCATGGGTACCGCCATCGGCAAGGACGTTCCAGCCTACGTCACGGTGTTCGGCAACCCCGCCGAAGCCCGCAGCATGAACTTCGAAGGCATGCGTCGTCGTGGTTTCAGCGAAGACGCGATCCACGCCCTGCGTCGTGCCTATAAGGTGGTTTACCGCCAGGGCCTGACGGTTGAGCAGGCACTCGCCGAATTGGCCGAACCCTCGGACCAGTTCCCGGAAGTCGCGGTGTTCCGTGATTCCATTCAGTCTTCGACCCGCGGCATCACACGTTAATCATGGCTAATCTGCGTATTGCGCTGGTGGCGGGTGAGGCTTCCGGTGACATTCTCGGCGCGGGTCTCATGCGCGCGCTGAAGGCTCAGCATCCGGCGGTGGAGTTCATCGGTGTCGGTGGCCCGCTGATGCAGGCCGAAGGCCTGACTTCGTATTTCCCGATGGAACGTCTTTCGGTCATGGGCCTGGTGGAAGTGCTGGGTCGATTGCGCGAGCTGATGGCGCGTCGCAAAAAGCTGATCGCCGACCTGATCGCCGAAAAGCCGGACGCGTTTATCGGCATCGATGCCCCTGACTTCAACCTCAATATCGAACTCAAGCTGCGTCAGGCAGGGATCAAGACCGTGCATTACGTCAGCCCGTCGGTGTGGGCGTGGCGGCAGAAGCGGGTGCTGAAGATTCGTGAAGGCTGCGACCTGATGCTGACGCTGTTTCCGTTTGAAGCCAAATTCTATGAAGAGAAGGGCGTGCCGGTGCGTTTCGTCGGGCATTCCCTGGCGGATGCGATCCCGCTTGAAGCCGATCGCGCCGCCGCACGGGCCGAGCTCGGCTTACAGGACGGGCCGCTGGTTGCGTTGATGCCGGGCAGTCGTGGCGGCGAAGTCGGCCGTCTCGGTGCGTTGTTCCTCGATACTGCCCAACGCCTGCGGGCCTTGCGCCCCGGCGTTCGGTTTGTCATGCCTTGCGCCAGCCCGGAACGCCGCGCGCAGCTTGAAGAGTTGCTGGCCGGCCGCGATCTGCCGCTGACCTTGCTCGATGGCAAATCCCATCTGGCCCTTGCAGCCTGCGACGCCGTGTTGATTGCCTCCGGCACTGCGACCCTTGAGGCGCTGTTGTACAAGCGGCCGATGGTGGTCGCTTATCGCCTGGCACCGCTGACGTTCTGGATTCTCAAGCGCATGGTGAAAAGTCCTTACGTCTCGTTGCCGAACCTGCTGGCCCAGCGCCTGTTGGTGCCTGAATTGTTGCAGGACGATGCGACCGTAGAAGCCCTGGCCCAGACCTTGTCGCCATTGATCGAGGACGGAGAAGAGCAGACCCGTGGCTTCGATGAAATTCACCGGACCCTGCGTCTGGATGCTTCTAACCAAGCGGCCGACGCCGTACTGAACCTGATCGGCAAAAAACAATGAGCAAAACGATGCAGATGGGCCTCGACTTCACACTGGTCGCTGAAGTGGAAGATTTGGTTGCCGGTGTCGACGAAGTCGGTCGCGGCCCGCTCTGCGGCGCCGTGGTCACGGCTGCGGTGATTCTCGACCCGAATCGGCCGATTCTCGGTCTGAACGACTCGAAAAAGCTCACCGAAGCCCGCCGCGAAAAGCTCTACGACGAAATCTGCGAAAAGGCCTTGAGCTGGTGCATCGCCCGGGCCGAAGTCGAAGAAATCGACGAGCTGAATATTCTGCATGCCACCATGCTGGCCATGCAGCGTGCCATCGAAGGCCTGCACATCCAGCCGAAACTGGCGATGATCGACGGCAACCGCTGCCCGAAACTGTCCATGCGCGCCGAAGCGGTGGTGCAGGGCGACGGCAAGGTGCCAGCCATCGCTGCCGCATCGATTCTGGCCAAGGTCAGCCGTGACCGTGAAATGGCTGCTTTCGAATTGATTTACCCGGGTTACGGCATTGGCGGCCACAAAGGCTACCCGACCCCCGTTCATCTGGAAGCCCTGGCCCGCCTGGGGCCGACCCCGATTCACCGCCGCTCGTTCGCCCCGGTACGCCTGGCTTATGAGGCACGGGAAAACCTGATCGAGAGTTAGTTGCAAGGCTGATGTTTTTACCAAGGCCCGGTACAATCCGGGCCTTGTTGTCTTCACGTTACTAGACAGGATCACTATGCCGGCTTCATTCGTTCATCTACGCCTGCACACTGAATATTCCCTGGTCGACGGTCTGGTGCGGATCAAGCCGCTGGTCAAGACCCTGGTCGGCATGAACATGCCTGCCGTCGCGGTCACCGACCAGAACAACATGTGTTCCCTGGTCAAATTCTATAAAGCCGCCATGGGCGCAGGCATCAAGCCGATCTGCGGCGCCGACCTGTGGTTGTCGAACAAGGACCCGGACAACGCCCTGAGCCGGATCAGCCTGCTGGCGATGAACGCTGTCGGCTATCGCAACCTCACCGAACTGATTTCCCGCGGCTTCATCGACGGTCAGCGCAATGGCTCGGTCATCATCGAGCGCGAGTGGGTGGCCGAAGCCAGCGAAGGCTTGATCATGTTGTCGGCGGCCAAAGAGGGCGAAATCGGCCTGGCCATGCTCAGTGGCAATCCCGCTGAAGCGGAAAACCTCGCCCGCGAATGGATGGCCGTGTTCCCGGATCGTTTCTATCTGGAAATCCAGCGCACCAACCGCCCCAACGACGAAGAACAGTTGCACGGCGCCGTGGCCCTCGCTGAAAAAATCGGTGCGCCGCTGGTCGCGACCAACGACGTGCGCTTCATCAAGCAGGAAGACTTCGCCGCTCACGAAACCCGCGTCTGCATCGGTGAGGGTCGCGCCCTCGACGATCCGCGGCGTTCGAAGAATTACAGCGATCAGCAATACCTCAAAAGCGCCGAGGAAATGGCCGAGCTGTTCAGCGACATTCCCGAAGCGCTGGCCAACACCGTCGAGATCGCCAAGCGTTGCAACATCGAAGTGAAGCTGGGCACTCACTTCCTGCCCAACTTCCCGATCCCTGATGGCATGACCATCGACGAGTATTTCCGCAAGGTCTCGTTCGACGGCCTGGAAGAGCGCCTCAGCGTCCTGCTGCCCCGGGACACCACCGAAGACTACGAAACCAAGCGTCAGGTCTACGTCGACCGGCTGAATTTCGAGCTGGATATCATCATCCAGATGGGCTTCCCCGGTTACTTCCTGATCGTGATGGACTTTATCCAGTGGGCCAAGAGCAACGGCGTGCCGGTGGGGCCTGGCCGGGGGTCGGGTGCCGGGTCGCTGGTGGCCTATGTGCAGAAGATCACCGACCTCGATCCGCTGGAATATGACCTGCTGTTCGAACGTTTCCTTAACCCGGAACGGGTCTCCATGCCCGACTTCGACGTCGACTTCTGCATGGACGGTCGTGACCGCGTGATCGACTACGTGGCCGAGAAATACGGCCGCAACGCGGTAAGCCAGATCATCACCTTCGGTTCCATGGCTGCCAAGGCTGTGGTCCGAGATGTGGCGCGGGTGCAGGGCAAGTCCTACGGTTTGGCGGATCGTCTATCGAAGATGATTCCGTTCGAAGTCGGCATGACCCTGGAAAAGGCCTACGAACAGGAAGAAATCCTCCGTGACTTCATCAAGGTCGATGAAGAAGCCGCGGAAATCTGGGAAATGGCCCGCAAGCTTGAAGGCGTTGTGCGTAACGTCGGCAAGCACGCCGGTGGTGTGGTTATCGCGCCGACCAAACTGACTGACTTCTCGCCGATCTATTGCGATGAGGCCGGCGACGGTCTGGTGACCCAGTTCGACAAGGACGACGTTGAAGCCGCTGGCTTGGTGAAGTTCGACTTCCTCGGTCTGCGAACCCTGACGGTCATCGACTGGGCGCTGAAAACCATCAACCGCGACCGCGCCAAGGTCGATGAGCCGCCGCTGGACATCGCGTTCATCCCGCTGGATGACAAACCGACGTACCAGCTGCTGCAAAAAGCCGAAACGACTGCGGTGTTCCAGCTCGAGTCGCGCGGTATGAAAGAGCTGATCAAAAAGCTCAAGCCAGACTGCCTGGAAGACCTGATCGCACTGGTGGCCCTGTTCCGTCCGGGCCCGCTGCAATCGGGCATGGTGGACGACTTCATCAACCGTAAGCACGGCCGCGCTGAACTGGCGTATCCGCACTCGGATTACCAGTACGAAGGCCTCAAGCCTGTATTGGCACCGACTTACGGCATCATCTTGTATCAGGAACAGGTGATGCAGATTGCTCAGGTCATGGCCGGTTACACCCTCGGTGGTGCGGACATGCTGCGTCGGGCCATGGGTAAGAAAAAACCCGAAGAAATGGCCAAGCAGCGCGGCGGTTTCATTGACGGTTGCAAGACCAACAATATCGACGCCGACCTGGCCGGTAACATTTTCGACCTGGTAGAAAAATTCGCCGGTTACGGTTTCAACAAATCCCACTCCGCTGCTTATGGCCTGGTGTCGTACCAGACCGCGTGGCTGAAGACGCACTACCCGGCGCCGTTCATGGCGGCGGTACTGTCGGCGGATATGCACAACACCGACAAGGTCGTGACCTTGATCGAAGAAATTCGCACCATGAAGCTGCGTCTCGACGCGCCGGATGTGAACACTTCGGAGTTCAAGTTCACGGTGAATGACGAAGGCCGCATCATTTACGGTCTCGGCGCGATCAAGGGGGTGGGCGAAGGTCCGGTGGAAGCGATCACCGAGGCGCGTCAGGACGGTCCGTTCAAGGATCTGTTCGATTTCTGTGCCCGGGTCGACCTCAAGCGAATCAACAAGCGCACGCTGGACGGTCTGATCCGCAGCGGTGCCCTGGATCGTCTGGGCCCGTGTTTCCACGACGAACCGAAAGCCTACCAGGCCAGCATCGACCAGAATCGCGCGATCCTGCTGACGGCAATGGAAGGGGCGATCAAAGCCGCCGAACAAACCGCCCGCACCCACGACAGTGGCCACGCCGACTTGTTTGGCGGGCTGTTCGTCGAGGCAGACGCCGACGTCTACGCCAATCACCGCAAGGCCAAGGAGCTGACCCTCAAGGAACGCCTGAAAGGGGAGAAAGACACCCTCGGCCTATACCTGACCGGTCACCCGATTGACGAATACGAAGGCGAGATCCGCCGTTTTGCCCGTCAGCGCATCATCGACCTGAAGCCGGCCCGTGATACGCAGACCGTCGCGGGCATGATCATTGCCCTGCGGGTGATGAAGAACAAAAAGGGTGACAAGATGGGTTTCATCACCCTCGACGACCGCTCTGGGCGCATCGAAGCCTCGCTGTTCGCCGAAGCATTCCATTCCGCGCAATCGCTGTTGCAGACCGACGCGATGGTGGTGGTCGAAGGCGAAGTCAGCAACGACGACTTCTCCGGCGGCTTGCGCCTGCGGGTCAAGCGGGTGATGAGCATGGAAGATGCGCGCACCAACCTCGCCGAAAGCTTGCGCCTGAAGCTGCAGACCAAGGATTTGAAGGGCGATCAGCTACGCTGGCTGGGTGAGTTGTTCAAGCGTCACCGCGGCGCGTGCCCGATCACCATGGAGTACACGAGCCCCGATGCGAAGGCTTTGCTGCAGTTCGGCGAGACCTGGCGGATCGACCCGGCGGATGCGTTGATTCAAGCCTTGCGTGACCAGTTCGGGCGAGACAACGTCTTCCTCCAATACCGTTGACGGTCAGGTTCCGCCGAAGGCCCTGATCTCGACCTGAATTTTTAATCTCGACCTGAACGCGCCTGTCCCTTAAGGTAGGGCGCGAATAGACAACCGGCCGGCCCAAGCTCTCTTGGATGTCGACCCAAGACGGACGCCTATGAACCCGAATTTTCTAGATTTCGAACAGCCGATCGCCGACCTGCAAGCCAAGATCGAAGAGTTGCGCTTGGTCGGTAACGACAATTCGCTGAATATCGGCGATGAGATCTCCCGCCTGCAGGACAAAAGCAGCACGCTGACCGAAGACATCTTCGGCAAGCTGACCAGCTGGCAGATCGCACGTCTCGCGCGTCACCCGAAACGTCCGTATACCCTGGACTACATCGAACACATCTTCACCGAGTTCGACGAACTGCACGGCGACCGTCACTTCTCCGACGACGCCGCGATCGTTGGCGGCATCGCCCGTCTGGACGATCAGCCGGTGATGATCATCGGTCACCAGAAAGGCCGTGAAGTGCGCGAGAAGGTTCGCCGCAACTTCGGCATGCCGCGTCCGGAAGGCTACCGCAAGGCGTGCCGCCTGATGGAAATGGCCGAACGTTTCAAAATGCCGATCCTGACCTTCATCGACACCCCGGGCGCTTACCCTGGCATCGACGCTGAAGAGCGCAACCAGAGCGAAGCGATTGCCTGGAACCTGCGCGTCATGGCTCGCCTGAAAACCCCAATCATCGCCACCGTGATCGGTGAGGGTGGTTCCGGTGGCGCTCTGGCGATCGGCGTTTGCGATCAGCTGAACATGCTGCAGTACTCGACCTACGCGGTGATCTCGCCGGAAGGTTGCGCCTCGATTCTGTGGAAAACCGCCGAAAAAGCCCCGGACGCCGCTGAAGCCATGGGTATCACCGCCGAGCGCCTGAAAGGTCTGGGCATCGTAGACAAAGTGATCGGCGAGCCATTGGGCGGCGCTCATCGCGATCCTGCGACGGCGGCGGCTTCGATCCGTGCCGAGCTGAGCTCGCAACTGGCGATGCTGAAGAAGTTCGACAACGAAGCGCTGCTGGCCCGTCGTTACGAGCGTCTGATGAGCTACGGTCTCTGATCTGACACTGCTTCGGCCGACAATAGAAAGAACTGTGGGAGCGGGTTTGCCCGCGAAAGCGATGTAACATTCAACGAATTTGTTGGCTGTTCCGCCGTCTTCGCGGGCAAGCCCGCTCCCACATTTGATTTGTGCGAAGTCATCGATATGAGTCAGCCCACGATTGATTTGCCAGCCAAGCTTCTCCTGAATCTGGCTCTGTGGCGCAACGCTACAACCTGGCGCATCGCGTTCTCCGGCGGGCTCGATTCCACTGTCCTGCTGCACCTGCTCGCCGACCTCTCAAAAACCGAACCCCTGCCAGCGCTCAGCGCCCTCCATGTCCATCACGGCCTTCAGGCTGCGGCTGATGCGTGGCCGCAACATTGTCAGTCGGTCTGTGATGCGCTGGGTGTACCGCTACAGGTGGTTCACGTTCAGGTTCAGTCCGGCGCCAGTCTTGAGCGCGCCGCCCGGGATGCACGCTATGGCGCGTTCGTTGAAGCCATTCAAGCCAATGAACTGCTGCTGACCGCGCAGCACCGTGACGATCAAGCGGAAACCCTGCTGTTTCGGCTGTTGCGCGGGGCGGGGGTGAGGGGCTTGTCGGGCATGCCTCGCGAGCGCGTCCTGGGTCGCGGGCATCTTCTGCGTCCGTTGCTCGATGTCACGCGCGCCGAGCTTGAGGCTTACGCGACTGAGCATCAGTTGACGTGGATCGAGGACCCTTCAAACCAGGACCGCCAGTTCTCGCGCAATTACCTGCGCCATCAAGTGTTCCCGGTAATGGCCGTACGCTGGCCGCAAGCAATGGCGACCATGGCCCGCAGCGCCGGGCATCTGAGCGAAGCGCAGGGGTTGCTCGATGACCTGGCGCAAATCGATCTGGTCGGCGCGAGCACCGTCAGCGATTTCGATTGGTTGGGGTTGCCGTCCCTGGAGCTGGCGCCGCTGGCAAAACTTTCTGCCGCACGCCAGCGCAACGCATTGAGTCACTGGCTCACAGCACTGACGCGGCTACCGGATAGCGACCATTGGTCGGGTTGGGATGATTTGCGCGATGCCACGGGTGATGCCCGTCCGATCTGGCGATTGGCGGAGGGCGAATTGCATCGGTCGGGTGGGCGTATCTGGTGGCTGTCGGGCTGCTGGCTGCGCATTCCGCCCTCCGCCGGCGCATGGGCTGATCCCTCGACAGCGCTGGTATTACCGGAAAATGGCGTGCTCACCTTCACCGGCCAAATCCCCGCTGGCCCGCTGCAGATCCGCTATCGTGAGGGAGGAGAGGTCATGACTCTGCCTGATCGCGGCCACCGGGATCTCAAGCGTTTGCTCAACGAACGCGGTGTTCCGGGCTTCGCCCGTGGCAGATTGCCGCTGCTCTACCGAGACACGCAATTGCTGGCGGTGGCCAACCTGCGGGGCCTCGATGGCCGCGAGCAGGAGGGCTGGCATTTGCATTGGGACCCACTGAGCGAAGATCAAGGTTTGAGCTGAAAGGGGCTTTCCGGTAGACTACGCTCCCTTCTTGATACAACTTCTGTGGATTCGCCTGAATTACAGGAGTTGCCGATTACCAAGCAGTCTTTGCTGGGCGATTCCAAAAAATGTGTAGCGAGCAACGTACCGGTGTTTCATCTGCCGGTCTGTCCCAACGCGGCGGTTTTTTTGAAAGGTGCACTGTGATTAATGCAGGTGATCGGGGGCTTCGGCCTTCCTTCGCTTTCCCCGGCGGCTCGGACCGCTTTAACGCAGACTTCTAGGGTTTTTCATGACGCGCTACATATTCGTCACGGGCGGTGTTGTTTCTTCATTGGGGAAAGGCATTGCCTCGGCTTCATTGGCAGCCATCCTGGAGG
>NZ_JBIWAF010000018.1:40163-118222 GCF_044759925.1 Pseudomonas sp. NPDC099000 | reverse complement strand
CTGGAATAGGATTTTCGCATCATCATGCACACCTCAGATTTGGGCGCCATCATAGCGCCCTATTGATGTGTCCAAATTCATTAGGCCAGATCAGCTTGCCCGCGATGGCGTCGTGTCAGTCGACCCATGTATTGACTGATACACCGCTATCGCGGGCAAGCCCGCTCCCACAAGGTTTGTGCTGGACTCGCGATTATTGCCGGTCTGGTAATGGTGTGTTCTGCGCCTGAGGTTTGTGCCCCGCGCCTCGCAGGGCATAAGCTTCGCCCCCTACGACTTTCGTCTCGACCTCCGTTTTCAGGAACCCCTCATGTCCAGTCAGTTCCCCGAAGCACGTCCACGCCGTCTGCGCCGCAATGCGAGCCTGCGCAGCCTGTTCCAGGAAACCGAGTTCAGTCTGAACGACCTGGTGTTGCCGATTTTCGTCGAGGAAGAAATCGATGACTTCGTGCCGATCAAAAGCATGCCCGGCGTGATGCGCATTCCGGAGTCGAAACTGGCTGGCGAGATCGAGCGGTATGCCCGCGCCGGGATCAAGTCGGTGATGACGTTCGGCGTCTCCCATCACCTGGACAGCAGCGGCAGCGACACCTGGAACGACAACGGCCTGGTGTCGCGCATGTCGCGCATTGCCAAGGACGCAGTGCCGGAGATGATCGTGATGTCCGACACCTGCTTCTGCGAATACACCGACCACGGCCATTGTGGCGTGATGCACAACCACGAAGTCGACAACGACCAGACCCTGATCAACCTCGGCAAACAAGCCGTGGCGGCGGCCCGGGCCGGTGCGGATGTGATTGCTCCGTCAGCGGCCATGGACGGGCAGGTCCAGGCCATTCGCCGAGCGCTCGACGAAGCCGGTTTCACCCAGACCGCGATCATGGCCTATTCCACCAAATTCGCTTCCGCGCTCTACGGTCCGTTCCGTGAAGCCGGCGGCAGCGCGCTTAAAGGCGACCGCAAAAGCTACCAGATGAACCCGATGAACCGCCGCGAAGCGGTGCGTGAGTCACTGATGGACGAGCAGGAAGGCGCCGATGCGCTGATGGTCAAACCGGCCGGCGCGTACCTGGACATCATCCGCGACATCCGTGAAGTGTCGCGTTTGCCGCTGTCGGCCTATCAGGTCAGCGGCGAGTACGCGATGATCAAATTCGCCGCACAGGCCGGAGCGATTGATGAGGATCGCGTGGTGCGTGAAAGCCTTGGTGCGATCAAGCGAGCGGGGGCGGACCTGATCTTCACCTACTTTGCGATGGACCTCGCCCTGGCCGGGATCTAAATCCCACCACCTATCCCTGTAGGAGCGAGCCTTTGTGGTGAGGGGCTTTTGTGGCGAGGGGATTTATCCCCGTTGGGTTGCGAAGCAGCCCCAAATCGAACACTGCGGTGTATCAGACACATCGCAAACAATGGTTTTACGACTGCTTCGCAGCCGAACGGGGATAAATCCCCTCGCCACAAAAGCCTGGTCTCACATTTGGACTGTACTGAATCAGAGCGAACCAAAAAACGGCCGGATCCCGTGCTCCTTGAAATACCGCTCAATCACCTTGGGGTCGGCCGAGTTGTCGGCAATCGCCACATACGTATCCGGCCGCAACAGATAAAACCCGTTACGCCCCAAACCCGCCGCTTCAAACGCTGGCCGCCAGTCGAACACGTGCAACGGCAGGTGATGCTCGTGGCACCAGGCGATCATTTCGTCGCTGGTGTCGCCATACACATGCACCTGCCAGGTCAGACACTTCAGCGATTCGAAATTGTCCCCCTCACCGTCGTGAGCCCAGGGCAGACGGTCGCCGCCATGAACGTGTCCGGAGGCGCCCGTGCTCAACGCTGTCCCACGATAGTTCAGGGTGATCTGCGACACCGTGCGAAACAGAAACTCCCGGGACGTTTCGAATGAGGCCATTTTGGGGATCAGGAACGGCGCCAGACGGGTGCGCAGCAAATCGGCCATGCGCCCTTCGGCGGTGACAAACGTGAAGACCCGGTCGGTGGTGGCCACCAGTTTGCGGGCAAAGGCGATGCGTTCGGTTTCGTAGGTGTCGAGCAGCGTGGACGTGGCGCCGCCGCTCAAGACGGCCGTCAGTTTCCAGGCCAGGTTGATGGCATCGCCAATCCCGGTGTTCATGCCCTGGCCGCCCGCCGGGCTGTGGACATGCGCGGCATCGCCCAATAGAAATGCGCGACCGCTGCGAAAGTGATCCGCCACCCGATGATGCACTCGATACGTCGAGAACCAGTTCACCAGATCAATCTGCACCTTCAAATGTTCGATGGCCCGACTGCTGACATCGGCAAACCCAAGGGTTTCAACACGGTCGGCACGCTCGTCGCGCACGGTGCCAATCAAGCGGGCGCGGCCTTCACCGGCTAATGGAAACACCGCGAGGAAATCCGCTTCATCGAGGTCCACGTGCAGTTCACCATTGAACGTCGGCCCGCGAGCCTGCACGTCGGCTACGTAGAAAATCTGCTGATAGGTGCCGCCCGGAAAACCGGTGTCCAAGGTCTTGCGCACGATTGACCGGGCGCCGTCGCAACCCGCCAGATAACACGCCTGGCAGATTTCTTGCTGGCCATCGGGCAGGCGCAGCCTTGCGGTGATGCCATCGCCGGTTTCCTCAAAACCCTCCATTTCGGTGCTGCGCTCGACCTTGATGCCGAACCCTTCGAGGCGTTCAATCAGCAGCTGTTCGTGTTCGTCCTGAGGGAACATCTCGAGAAACGCGTAAGGCGTCAGCCCCTCGCCAATGCCGGTCAATGGCAAGCGCGCCACGGGCTCGCCCCTGACCCAAAAATTCGCCGCGTCCACTCGGTGGCCTTTCTGTACCACGGCATTGCTGAGGTCGAGCTGGCGATAAAGCTCCAGCGTCCGCGCCTGGACCGCCAGCGCCCGGGATGTAGTACCGGGGGCCGACGTCTTGTCGATAATCCGTACCCGAATCCCCAGTTTGCTCAACCACAGCGCCAATACCAGCCCGGTCGGGCCGGCGCCCACGATCAGTACGTCGCTACGGTTCATGAGCCTGTCCTCCTCGGTGTGTGGCTCAAGTATGGTCCAGCCCGGGGATATGAAAAGGCGGCCGTCCAATGGAAAAGGCCCCGCAACCGTGAAGTTGCGGGGGATTCAAGGCAAGGGGAACGGGGCGTTTCAGCCGCAGTCATAGCCTGCGCCATGCCATTGATCGTATGGTTAACCCGGTTCAGCGGATTTGATGGAGCACCATGCAAGCCAATCGATTGATCATGAGTGTCGCGGCGCTGCTGGTGCTGGCCGGTTGCGGCACCCAGCGCACTCAAGAGTTGCCGACCCGCAAACCCGCCGAGGTCAAGGCCGAGATCGTGCGCCTGCTGCCGGCCAAAACCGTCGACCGCCAAGGCTGGGCGACGGACATCTACGCCGCGTTTGCCGCGCAGAACATTTATCCGTCCACGCAAAACCTGTGTTCGGTGCTCGCGGTTACCGAGCAAGAGTCGACCTTTCAGGTCGACCCGCCCGTGCCGGGCCTGGGCAAGATCGCCCGCGAAGAGATCGACCGTCGTGCCGCCAAGGTGCACATCCCCAGCCTGCTGGTGAGTGGTGCACTGCAGGTCAGTTCATCCAACGGTAAAAGCTACAGCGACCGGCTGAATGCGGCGCGCAGCGAAAAAGAACTCAGCGCGATTTTCGATGACTTCATCGGCATTGTGCCCATGGGGCGGACCTTGTTTGGAGGGCTCAACCCGGTACACACCGGTGGGCCGATGCAGGTCAGCATCGACTTTGCCGAGCAGCAGGCGCGGGATTATCCGTATCCCGTGGACGGCTCGATCCGTCGTGAAGTGTTCAGCCGTCGCGGCGGCATGTACTTCGGCATTGCACACTTGCTTGGGTACCCGGTGAGTTACAAGCAGCCGTTGTATCGCTTCGCCGATTTCAATGCCGGTTGGTACGCCAGCCGTAATGCGGCGTTTCAGAACGCGGTGAGTCGAGTGTCAGGCATCGCTTTGGCGCTGGATGGCGATCTGGTGCGATACGACGCGATCATGCCGGGCACCACGGAATTGGCAGTGCGCAGCCTTGGCAAGCAATTGGGCATGCGCAACACGACTATTCGGGATCAATTGGAGGAGGGCAAAAGTTTGCAGTTCGAGGACACCCAGCTCTATGCGCGGGTGTTCGACATGGCCGAGCAGGCGGAAGGTCGGCCATTGCCTCGGGCAGTGTTGCCGGGGATCGTGCTGCAAAGCCCGAAAATCACCCGCAAACTCACGACAGCGTGGTTCGCCAAGCGGGTTGATGAGCGTTATCAGCGATGCATGACGCGGGCGGGCAAGTGACCGGCCGCAAAAAACAGGCGTAAAAAAACCCGGCTGATGAGGCCGGGTTTTTCATTGAGTACTGCGGTAAAACCATTCATTTATGCAGCGCGGCTTTCGATCAGACGGTCGGAACCACCTTCAGCAACGCGATTCTCGATCAGACGATCCGAACCACCTTCAGCGACGCGATTCTCGATCAGACGATCCGAACCACCTTCAGCAACGCGGTTTTCGATCAGACGGTCGGAACCACCTTCAGCAACGCGGTTTTCGATCAGACGGTCGGAACCACCTTCGGCAACGCGGTTTTCGATCAGACGGTCGGAACCACCTTCAGCGACGCGGCTTTCAATCAGACGATCCGAGCCGCCTTCAGCGACAACCGGGTGAGCAGAAGAAGCGGCGAAAGCGTTAACTGCAAAAACCGAAAAAGCGATGCTGAGGAAGATTTGGCGTTTCATGATGGTGTGCTCCGGGGTGTAGTTGTTTGGTATGGAGCCGATGGTACGCCGCGGATTTTTTATGAGAACTTCATTGAGGTGATGGTGAACATCGACGGCAATGATAGGTAGCGCGATGCCCCTCACGTAGGCGTGATGGTTCAGTCGTCGGATGGCCGCGGCGGGGTTGATCACCGCTTCTACACTGGATAGCTGGCGTGCCTTTGCCCTTGAGGAGTCGATCATGAATGCCAGTGCCTATGTTCCCGCCCACACCGGCCTGCTGCTGGTGGATCCTTACAACGACTTCCTCAGCGAAGGCGGCAAACTCCACGGCCGCGCTCAACCGGTGGCTGACAGCGTCGGCACGCTGGCCAACCTGAAAACCGTGGTGGCGGCCGCTCGCAAGGCCGGTATCCAGGTTTTCTACGTTCCGCATCACCGCGCCGAACCCGACGAACTGGCGCGCTGGAAACACCCCAGCCCCTATCAACAAGGCGCCAGCGGTGCTCAGGTATTTGCCGCCGGAACCTGGGGCGGGGAGTGGCACCCGGACTTCCAGCCCGAGGCCGGTGACGTGATCGTCAAGGAGCACTGGGGCGGCAGTGGTTTTGCCAACACCGATCTGGATTTCCTGCTCAAGCAACACGGGATCGACAAGGTCGTGGTGGTGGGGATGCTTGCCAATACGTGCATCGAAAGCACCTCCAGGTTCGCCGCCGAACTGGGTTATCACGTCACGTTGGTGCGCGACGCCACGGCCGCTTTCAGTGCCGAGGCCATGCACGCCGCGCATGAGATCAACGGGCCGACGTATGCCCACTCGATTGTCACGACAGCGGAGTTGATCGCGGCGCTTGGCTGATCGCGGTCAGATGACTTTCACCGCCCGACCGATGAATTGAATCGGCCCGGTTGGTTTTCCGATCGGCGAGCCGTTCGGATTTTCCAGGGTCAGTTCAAACAGCTGGTTGGGTTGCAGTGGCGGCAGCTTGTCGAGCGGGATGGACAGCGTCTGTCCCGGTTTGACCAACCCCAGTGAGACCGGTCCTTGCCAGCCATCGGCCTTGGTCCAGAACTCGAGCGCCTTGTCGGCCGGGACCTCGACGATACCCAGCGGAATCAGCTGGATTTCCCTCGGGTTGCTGGCCTGGATCACCCAGCCCGGTGCCTTGTCCTGAGGACCGACCAACACCACCAGGTAAGTAGGCTTGACGGTGGTTTGCGTCAGCATCAATGCGCCGAGCAGCAACGTGGCGGCCAGCCCCGCAGCGGCGAGCCCGCGCCAGAGCGGCAACAGATTCCACCAGGATAAAGAGGGCGCCGAGATTAGCGAAGGTTGCCGACTCACGTTGTTCACGCTGCGCTCGATACGCTGCCAAAGGTGTGGTGACGGCGGGTGAGGTCCGGCCAGATCGGTCAGGCCGAGCAGGCGACGCTCCCAGGCGTCCACGGCTGCCCGTAACTCAGGTTCGTCGCGCACGCGCTGCTGGACCTGGGTGCGAAGCTCTGTGGATAGTGTGCCCAACACATATTCGCTGGCCAGTTCATCGAGTTCTTCAGGGGTTTCATTTGTCGGTTTGCTGATCATCCCATGCACTCCCGCAATGCCGTCAGGCTCCGCTTGATCCAGGCTTTGACAGTGCCCAGCGGGGTGCCGAGCTTTCGTGAGATTTCAGCGTGAGAGTACCCGTCGACGTATGCATGCAGGATACAGGCGCGCCTTGCAGGGTCCAGTTGTTCCAGGCACTGATGAATGCGCCCGGAGTCAGCCTGAGCATCGAATGTTGCGGTGTCGTCCAGCCCATCGAAATCGCCTTGAATCTCGCGGCTATTGTCACGGATGAAGTTCAGTGCCAGATGCCGCGTCAAACTGAACATCCAGCCCCGCGCCGACCCTCGCGCCGGGTCGAACTGCGCGGCGCCATTCCATATTTTAATGAAGGCATCGTGGACGATGTCTTCTGCCAGCGCAGTGTCACGCACCAGGCGTTTGGCAACGCCCAGCAGGCGTTGACTCTCCTGCACATACAAATCACGCAGGGCCTGACGTTCACCGCGGGCGCAGGCGGCGATGTGGGCTTCGTAATCAAAAAGAGTTTCGGGCAAGGACACTGATCTCAGCCATCAATAATGGGCAGCAGCCCCGGACCATAGGACCGGGGCCAGTGCGGAGCAGCGTAGACCAATTTCCCGCAGGCTTTCAGTTGGCTGCCCAGAAAATGTAATCCGCCTGGTACTTCACCACTTCTTGCTTGCCCTTGTTGGCCGTCGAACATTCAGTGCTCGGGGCCACGCCACCTTTGAGGGCGACGCGCTGGATGTAGCTGACGCCCGTCATAGCGCCTTTGCCTTCAGCCGGATTGGCCTTGACCAATTGATAGGGCAGGTTACCCGGACTCGAAGGTGCGACAGCCAGTTGGGTGCCGGTGATTTTCGAGCCATCTTTCGCCTGCCAGGTGGCGGGCGGCCCGAAATAGGTGCCGACCTGTTTGCCGCTGCGATCATTGAGTACCGCTTTGGGCCCGACAAAGATCCATTCGGTCTGGCCGGCGGCATTGACCTTGTCACGGCATTCGTAAGTGATCTCGCCGACACCGGTGGTTTCCAGGGCGACCTTGTGCCCGTCCGGGACCTTGATGCTGTCGGGCAGACCTGTCTGGGCGTAGGCCATGGGGCCCACGACGAACAAACCGGCAAGGCAAATCAGCTGTTTGGCGTTCATGAATAGCGCTCCGTAAATGAGTAATCTGCTCGGCAGCCTCTGGGCTGCTACAGGTACTACCCATCGGAAAGCGATTTGGATGCAGTGGCATAAAAAGAAATTTTCCAGCATGGTCAGTATCAGACGCTACAAAGAGACAATCTTGAAGGGGGGTGCTTATGTACCAGCTCTACGGACACCAGAACTCCGGCGCCGCCGCGATAGAAGCCGCCCTCGAGCTCTGTGAAATCCCTTATCGTTTCATCGACGTCGAGTCGTCTGCGCAGGCCGCCAAAGACCTGGAGAAGCTCAACCCGCTCAAGCAGATCCCCACCTTGCAACTGCCCGACGGCAGCATCCTCACCGAAAGCGCGGCGATCCTGATTCATCTGGGGCTCGCGTTTCCCGAGTCGAACCTGCTGTCGAACACGCCCGCCGAACGTGATCAGGCGATCCGGGGCCTGGTGTACATCGTCAGTAATTGCTACGCGGCCATCGGCATCATCGATTACCCCGAGCGCTGGCTGGTCGAGGCGGATGCCTCTGCCATGGAAAACCTCAAGGCCGGCGCCCGTCGACGGTTGCACTGGAGTTGGGAAGTGTTTGCCGATCAGTTCTCGGGCGAGTTGTATCTGGACGACGAGACGCCAGGTGCACTGGATGTGCTGGCGGCGGTGGTGACGCGGTGGGCGGGCAGTCGCGAGCATCTGCGCAATGCCCGACCCGGTTTTTACGCGTGGCTGACACGAATCGACCGGCACCCGACGCTGGCACCGGTCTTCGCCCGGCATTGGCCAACCTGAAAAACACCACCGATCCCCTGTGGGAACGGTGGTGTTTTTGAATCACTCACCGCGGATGTACTGCTCCAACTGGCGAATC
Source organism: Pseudomonas sp. NPDC099000 (assembly GCF_044759925.1). Taxonomy (NCBI): domain Bacteria; kingdom Pseudomonadati; phylum Pseudomonadota; class Gammaproteobacteria; order Pseudomonadales; family Pseudomonadaceae; genus Pseudomonas; species Pseudomonas sp. NPDC099000. Next base: position 109,882 of record NZ_JBIWAF010000018.1, on the reverse strand, counting down.
AATTCAGCCTGTTCGGCAATGGCTTCCTTGACCAGGTCGCCGATCGACAGCAAGCCGATCAACTTGCCGTTTTCCACCACAGGCAGGTGGCGCAGGCGTCTGTCGGACATGATGCCCAGGCAGGTATCGACGGTTTGATGGGTGTCCACGGTGATCACCGGCGACACCATGATGTCGCGAACCGGCGTGCCCACCGAAGAACGGCCATGCAGCACCAGTTTGCGCGCGTAGTCCCGCTCGCTGATGATGCCCAGCACTTCGTCATTGTCCACCACCAGCAAGGCGCCGACGTTCTTTTCGGCCATCTTCATCAGGGCTTCGAGCACCATGTGATCGGGTTTGATCTGGTGCACTTCCTGATTTTTCTGATCTTTCAACTTGAGCAGTTGGGCGACGGTTTTCATGATGGCTTCTCAGGTGTTTTCGTTGTTATTGAAGAATCGTAGACCCGAGCGCAGAGGGCAAGGCGGAAAGCAGCAGATAACGCGCAAAAAACGTCATTTGGCGGTTTTTCTTCGGTTAACCGGAAGTATTCCGCAGTTATTCACTGATCTATGGCCTCAACCAACCCCTGTGGGAGCGAGCTTGCTCGCGATAGCGGATTAACATTCAACAATGATGTTGGCTCTGAATCCGCTATCGCGAGCAAGCTCGCTCCCACAGGGTTTATGTCTGTCTGAGGGGGTGGAGCAGGGGCTATCCCCCGCGATGACGCGTAGAATTGCCGCCTGAATCAGATCTTGAGGTTGCAGTGGTGGATTTACAGCAGGGTTTCGTCCTGACCCGGCATTGGCGCGACACCCCGGCCGGTACGCAAGTCGAGTTCTGGCTGGCGACCGACACCGGTCCCCAGCGTATCCGCCTGCCTCATCAACCGTCGGTAGCCTTCATCCCGGCCGTCCAGCGCGAGCAGGCCGAGGCCGTTTTGCGTGGCGAAAAAAACGTCGAGCTAAAGCCATTGGCCCTTCAGGATTTCGAGCACCGCCCGGTCCTCGGCCTGTATTGCCAGCAACACGGTCAACTGATCCGCCTGGAAACCGCGCTGCGTAAAGCAGGCGTCGAAATGTACGAAGCCGACGTGCGCCCGCCGGAACGCTACATGATGGAGCGCTTCATCACCGCGCCAATCCTGTTTGGTGGCAAGCCAGGGGCCGAAGGCCTGTTGCTCGACGCGCAGATGAAACCCGCTCCCGACTACCGGCCCAACCTCAGACTGGTGTCCCTGGACATCGAAACCACCGCCCAGGGCGAGTTGTATTCCATCGCCCTGGAAGGCTGCGGCGAGCGCCAGGTCTACATGCTTGGCCCGCCGAATGGCGACGACAGCGCAGTGGATTTCCAGCTCGACTACTGCGACTCCCGCACCGTGCTGCTGAAAAAACTCAACGAATGGTTCGCCCGCCATGACCCCGACGCGATCATCGGCTGGAACGTCGTGCAGTTCGACCTGCGCGTGTTGCACCAACACGCCCGACAGCTGGGCGTACCGTTGAAACTGGGACGTGGCGGCGAAGAAATGCAGTGGCGCGAACACGGCAGCCGCAACCATTACTTCGCCTCGGCCGCCGGCCGGTTGATCATCGACGGCATCGAATCCCTGCGCTCGGCGACCTGGAGCTTCCCCTCGTTCAGCCTGGAAAACGTCGCGCAAACCCTGCTCGGCGAGGGCAAGGCGATCAGCACGCCGTACCAGCGCATGGACGAAATCAACCGCATGTTCGCTGAGGACAAACCGGCACTCGCCACATACAACCTCAAGGACTGCGAACTGGTAACGCGGATTTTCGCCAAGACCGAACTGCTGACTTTCCTCCTGGAGCGCGCCAGCGTTACCGGGTTGCCGGCGGACCGCAGCGGTGGTTCGGTGGCGGCGTTCACGCACCTGTACATGCCGTTGATGCACCGCCAGGGTTTCGTGGCGCCGAATCTGGGGAACAAGCCCGCGCAGGCCAGCCCCGGCGGTTTTGTCATGGACTCGCAACCCGGTTTGTACGAGTCGGTACTGGTGCTCGACTACAAAAGCCTCTATCCGTCGATCATCCGCACCTTCCTGATCGACCCGGTCGGATTGATCGAAGGCTTGCAACATCCCGATGACAGCGAATCCGTGCCGGGCTTTCGCGGTGCGCGTTTTTCCAGGACCCGGCATTGCCTGCCGGCGATTGTCGCTCGGGTAGCCGAAGGCCGAGAGACCGCCAAGCGCGAACACAACGCGCCGCTGTCGCAAGCGCTGAAGATCATCATGAACGCCTTCTATGGTGTGCTCGGTTCCAGCGGTTGCCGCTTCTTCGATACACGCCTGGCGTCGTCCATCACCTTGCGCGGCCACGAGATCATGCTGCGCACCCGGCAGTTGATCGAAGCCCAGGGCCACACGGTGATTTACGGCGACACCGACTCGACGTTCGTCTGGCTGCGTCGTGCTCACGGCCAGGAAGAAGCGGCGCAGATCGGCCGCGCGCTGGTGGACCACGTCAACCAGTGGTGGCGCGAGCATGTGCAACAGGAATACGGGCTGAAAAGCGCCCTGGAGTTGCAGTTCGAGACCCACTACAAGCGCTTTCTGATGCCGACCATTCGCGGCGCCGAGGAGGGCAGCAAGAAGCGCTACGCCGGGCTGGTCACTCGCGCCGATGGCACTGACGAGATGGTCTACAAGGGACTGGAAACCGTGCGTACCGACTGGTCGCCGCTGGCCCGCCAGTTCCAGCAGGAGCTGTACTCGCGGATTTTCCACCGCAAGCCGTATCAGGATTATGTGCGCGACTACGTGCGTAAAACCCTGGCCGGCGAGTTCGACGACCGCCTGATCTACCGCAAGCGTCTGCGCCGTACTCTGGATGACTATGAACGCAATGTGCCGCCCCACGTCCGTGCGGCGCGGATCGCCGATGACTACAACGACCAGCAAGGTCGCCCTCGGCAATACCAGAACGGCGGCTGGATCAGCTACGTGATCAGCGTTGCCGGGCCCGAGCCGCTGGAAATTCGCAGCGCGCCCATCGACTACGACCATTACGTCACCAAGCAATTGCAGCCGGTGGCGGATGCGATTCTGCCCTTCGTGGACGACGACTTCTCAACCTTGATTGGTGGGCAACTGGGCCTGTTTTGAGTCCAGCAGCTGCAGCGTCCAGTCATCCCGTATGCCGTGGAAATACTGATCCAGTGCCTTATGGAACACACTGCCTTTGGGCGCGATCTGGGCGAACAGGGTCATCGACGAGTGAAACTTGAGGTTGTCGGGATGTCCGAAAATCTCGGTAATCGTGCGCTGTTTGATGTCCAGGACCAATTGCGTGCAGGTTCGCAGGCGCGCGCCCAGCTTTGGATGTTCAAGGTAGGCCACGGCTTCTTCGCGGGAGCGGATCGCGTAATGTCGGGACATCTCACTACCGCCCAATCCGGCGAATTGCGGAAAGACGAACCACATCCAGTGCCGGCGCTTGCGGCCGGTTTTCAACTCTTCCTGGACCCACTCGAACACCGGGTCTTGCGCTTGCACAAAGCGTGGCAAATTGAAGTCGTCGAGCTGATCAGTGCTTCTCATGCAGAAGCCCTCTGACAGTACCGCGATGGCTTAGACCATGGCCAACCGGTGCTTGCGTTGTGGCGCGTGAAACGCGTGGTCCAGCGCCTTCAGATCCTCGTCTTCGAGCCGCAATTGCGCGGCCTGCGCATTCAGTTGCACATGTTCAGGTTTGACCGCTTTGGGGATAGCGATCACGCCTGTCTGTCGCAGAATCCATGCCAGTGCTGCCTGAGCCGGCGTCACCGCGTGACGGGCAGCAATCTGCCTGAGTACCGGATGGGTCAGCATTGTTCCTCCTTGACCGATGGGACAGTATGCCATCAACGGCTGCTGATGCTGTTGGCACCAGGGCAGCAGGTCAAATTCGATGCCGCGCGCTTCCAGGTTGTACAGCACCTGGTTGGTGGCGCAGGCCGGAGAGTTCAGTTCCTGCAGATCGTCGACGTCGAAATTGGACACGCCCCAATGGCCGATCTTGCCTTCTTCACGCAGGCGTTCGAAGGCGGTGACGGTTTCCTCGAGCGGATACTGGCCGCGCCAATGCAGCAGGTATAAATCGATGTAATCGGTATTCAAGCGCCGCAGGCTGCGTTCACAGGCCTGGGGGATGCCTTTGCGGCTGGCGTTGTGCGGGTAGACCTTGCTGACCAGAAAGACCTTGTCGCGCACGCCTGCGATGGCTTCACCCACCACTTCCTCCGCGCCGCCTTCGGCGTACATCTCGGCGGTGTCGATCAGGGTCATGCCCAGCTCGATGCCCAGGCGCAGCGCGGCGACTTCCTGGCTGTGCTGCGAGGAATCTTCTCCCATGCGCCAGGTGCCTTGGCCGATGACCGGTACGTTGACGCCGGCCAGTTCGAGGGTCCGCATGAAAACCTCCTTTTTTCGAATCGATAAGTACTCTTTGGTTGGCAGCAGAATAGCCCGGTGGTTCCGTCGCGTGTAGCAGCTGCCCTGTGGCGAGGGGATTTAGCGAAACGTCGCACCGCCCCGTTGGGCTGCGAAGCGGCCCCCTACACGCTCTTCAGACGTAAGGCGCTTGCAGGTTTGACGACTGCTTCGCAGCCGAACGGGGATAAATCCCCTCGCCACACAAGCCCGCTCCCACAGGGTGGAGGAGGCTTGGCAGTTGCTACAACGTGTGATGCCGGAAGTTAGTTGGCCGAGAACTTCAGCACAGTGTTCTGGGTATAGGTTTGACCCGGGTCGAGTCGTGTGGACGGGAAACTCGGCTGGTTCGGCGAGTCGGGATAGTGCTGAGTCTCCAGCGTGAACGCGCCCCAATGCGGATAAACGTTGCCGCCCTTTCCCTTGACCGTGCCGTCAAGGAAGTTGCTGGTGTAGAACTGCACGCCGGGTTCGGTGGTGTAGAGCTGCAAGCGGCGCCCGGAGAGTGGGTCGCTGACATCGGCCGCCAGTTTGCCTACGTCACCCTTGGCGTCCAGGGCCCAGTTGAAATCGAATCCACCCTGTTTCGGCTCAGCGAATTTCAATTGCGGGTGATCGGCCTTGATGTTTTTGCCGATGGCGGTGGGCTGCGTGAAGTCCATCGGCGTCCCCGCGACCGGGGCCAGTTCGCCGGTAGGAATCAGCTTGGCGGTGACCGGCGTGTAGTGGGTCGAATGCAGGGTGACAAGCTGATTCAGCACATCCCCGTTGCCCGCGCCGGCGAGGTTGAAATAGCTGTGGTTGGTCAGGTTCAGTACGGTGGGTTTATCGGTGCTGGCCTTGTAGTCGATGCGCAACTCATTGTTCTCGGTGAGGCTGTAAGTGACCTCGGTTTTTAGGTTGCCGGGGAACCCCATTTCACCGTCCGCCGACAGATACGTCAGGGTCACGCCCACCGAATCCTTGCCTTTGCTCGGCTGGGCTTTCCACACGTGCTTGTCAAACCCCTGCGGGCCACCGTGCAGTGAGTTGGAACCGTCGTTGAGCGGCACCTGATAGCGTTTGCCATCCAGTTCAAACGCGCCGTTGGCCAGGCGATTGCCGAAACGCCCGATGGTCGCGCCAAAGTATGCCGTGCCGCTCTGATAGCCCTGAACGTCGTCAAAACCCAGAACCACGTCGTCGAGCTTGCCGTTTTTGTCCGGCACTTTCAGCGACTGCAAAATGCCGCCGTAGGTAATGATCGTGGCTTGCAGGCCATGGCTGTTGCGCAAGACGTATTGCTCGACGGGTGTGCCGTCGTTGGTCTTGCCGAAGGCTTTGTGTTCGCTGGACAGGCCAGCCGCTTGAGCGGTGAGGGTGGCGATCATCAGGGACAGTCCGAGGCCGGAGAGCAGGTGTCGGGAGTGCAGCATGGTTGACCTTCCTTTTTTGTTGTTTTCATAAGGCAGTAAAATGTCTAGTAGTCTTACTAAATATTCAACAAGAGAACATTTATAGCTGATCATTCGATATTAACAATAATAAAGTAAGACTAATTCACCCTATTTTGTAGCAGCTGCCGAGCCTGCGAGGCTGCGTTCGGCTGCGTAGCAGTCGTAAAACCTGCAACCGCATGCTTTCAGGCAAACCGCGTTCGCCAGATTACGACTGCTACGCAGCCGAACGCAGCCTCGCAGGCTCGGCAGCTGCTACAAAGAAGGGCCGGTGATCAGTTGGCACTGCACTTTTTCAGCTTTGGCGGCTCTATTCCTTGGCCAGCCTGCGGCGATCCCCACCGTCGGCCAATGCCCAAGTTCAAGCACCCATGGCCCGAGTTTTACCCTTCTTCGCTTCACCCCTACGTCGCCAATGCCTGCTGCTGGCCAGCCTGTCGATGCTCTTCGCCAGTGGTTGCAGCCAGCAGCAAGGCAGTGACATCGTCAGCCAGTTCCGCGAAGGCACGCCCCAGGAATTCCTCCAGACCAGCGTCGACCGCATGGCGACCCTGGCGATGCGCGACAACCTCGACAGCCTCTACTTGCTGATGAGCAAGCTCTACCTGCGCAACCCGGACGAGTTGAAAAAATCCGGCTTCCTCGACGCCCGCACCGCAGGAAAGCAAGTGCGCCTGGCCATCGAACAACAACAGCCGCTGCCCACCCTCGGCGGCAAGAAAGACCTCGCGGCGTTGAGCTACGCCATGAGCCCGGAGTTTCTCGGCGACCGGGTCGGCGCTTTCATCTATGCCATCGGCAGCATGCTGGTCACCGCTCACGGCAATCGTCTCGAGTTCTACATGACCGATGCGATCAACCCGACCTTCGTCAGCAACGCCGCACGCAACATCGAGAAAGCCACCTGGATCCTGAGTCAGCGGCAAAGTAAAAGCGGTGAGCCCTTGCTGTTCTCCAACGAAATTTCGGAGGAGGGCAGCAACCTGAGTTTTGCCGTGGAGTTCGGCAAGATCGTCGCGCGGCTGGACCTGCTGACGCAGATGCTGGACGAGCGTTATCGGCGGATCGGCCTGAATTACGCGCAGAGCTTGCTGTTCCTGAATTTCTTGCCGGTGCAGTAGATCAACCTCACCACACTTACTGACACAGCAGATCCCCTTGTAGGAGCGAGCCTGCTCGCGATAGCGGTTCAGCATTCAACAAAAATGTTGGCTGACAATCCGCTTTCGCGAGCAGGCTCGCTCCTCCAGGGGAAAATTGGGTGCATAGGAGAATGGTGTGTTGTGGAATAACGATAGTCCGCATCGATATAAGTAGTTATAAGAAAAATCGATATGCTGCGGGCCAGTTTTTTCATGTGTTTTTGCGGGCGTGTTAATGGATTTCGTTAACTTCGGGTTGGTGGTTGCTGGATTGGTTGTGGGCTTTATAGTCGGCATGACCGGCGTAGGGGGTGGTTCGTTGATGACCCCGATTCTGCTGTGGTTCGGTATCAACCCGGCCACGGCGGTGGGCACTGACTTGCTGTACGCGGCCATTACCAAATCCAGCGGTGTGCTGGTTCATCGCAAGAACAACAACATCGATTGGGCAATTACCGGTTGGCTGACCCTCGGCAGCGTGCCGGCGGTAGCGCTGACGCTGTGGTTCCTGAGCAGTTTGCAGACCTCCCCCGACGCGATGAACGCCGTCATCAAACAAGCGCTGGGCTTTGTGCTGTTTGCCACGGCCCTGGCGATTTTCTTCAAGAAACGCCTGCTCGACTTCGCCCACAAACGGGCGGGCGGCCAGTACAACCCCAGCGGTTCGCGCCTGAATGCACTGACGGTTATCACCGGTCTGGTCCTGGGCACCATGGTCGCACTGACCTCGATTGGCGCCGGCGCCCTCGGCACCGTGGCGCTGTTCATCCTCTATCCGCTGTTGCCGACGCGCCGCCTCGTCGGTACCGAAATCGCCCACGCCGTGCCCCTGACCCTGGTCGCCGGCCTGGGTCATGCGAGCATGGGCAACATGGATTGGCAGGTGCTGGGTTACCTGCTGGTGGGTTCGCTGCCGGGGATTTACCTGGGCAGCCACTTGACCGGTCGCATCTCCGACGAGGTGCTGCGTCCTTGCCTGGCCACGATGCTGGTGCTGATCGGCTATAAACTGGCGTTTTAGCGTGTACCACAGACGAAAATGAGCCCTGATATCAGGGCTTTTTTTTTAACCCGGATTTGCGCAGAAGCAGTTGAACAACGGGGGCAGTTTTCAGTCCGCGGCAAAAATTCAGGCCGTCGGTCTGGCCCGGTACGAAGTGGCGCATCCTCGAATGAGGGCGAAGGGAACGCTGTTGCGGGCCCGGGTTTTGCCGACCACCTTGCAAAAGTGCCGCGCAGGTGAAAATCAGTTGGTGACCAACAGTTCCGGGCCGAGGTAGTTGTTGATGTGGTCGATATCGTCGTCGCCCAGACTGCCCACCGAAGAGGCCAGGCGCAGGCGCGACATCAAGTAACGCAGCTTGGCCTCGAACAGATCGTGGCGCGCAACGAAGAGCAGTTCTTCGGCATTCAGGACGTCTGAGTTGGTGCTGGTGCCCCCCTCTTTGAAGCCCTTGCGTGCCGATGTCAGTGAACGCTCGTTGGACTCCACTGCCTTCTCCAGCGCGTGAATGCGGTTGGCGCCGCTCTGTACGCCGCGATACTCACGGGTGGTACCGGAGACGACTTCCTGGCGCGTAGCGTCGAGTTCGTCCAGGGCCTTATAGCTATTGGCACTCGCCTGGCGCGTCAACGCGCTAGTGCCGCCACCGTTGTACAACGGGAAGTTTACTTCCAGCCCGATTGAGGCGTAGCGGTTGCGTTGATTCAGCTCGGAGATTGATTGGCTGTCACCCGCGGTGTAGCCAGCAACGAAATCCAGTGTCGGCCAGTGGCCAGCCCTGGCGCGTTTCACTTCTTCTTCAGCGAGGTCGCTGCTATGACGGCGCGCATGGATCAGCGGGCTGTCGGTCTGAGCCTTAATCAACCAGTCCTGCAGGTTGCTCGGTAGCAGCGGTGGCGTATCGAAGGTCGGACGCAAGGTGGTCAGGGATTCGGGAGTTTCTCCGATGTATTCCTCAAGCTTGCGGCGCGCGTTGACCAGGTTGTCCTGCGCTTCGATCAGCTCAACCGTGGCGAGGTCGCGGCGAGCAACCGACTCGTCGATGTCGGTGACGGTGCCGGCCCCCAACTCCATGCGTCGTTCAGCCGAAGCGAGTTGCTCGTCAAAGGCACTTAACTTGGATTTGGCAAGGATGATGGTTTCGCTGGCCAGGAGCACGTCGAAATAGGCTTCGGCCAGGCGCACCGCGGCGTCCTGACTCTTGGCGTCGAACACCGCGACGCTGTAGTCGGCACGCTGTTTACCTTGGCGGTACTCGGCCATTTTCTGTTTGTTGAACAGTGGCTGGCGCAAGCGCACGTTAGCGCCCTTGGAGTCGTAATCGAGATCCCTTTCGATGCCGCTCTGGCGCTGGGTGCCATTGACCTTGTTGTCGTAGGCCGAGGCACTGACCTGCGGTAACAAACCCGCCAAGCCGATGGCGCGGTTTTCCACGCCAGCCTCCTTTTCATGCACGGCGGCACGATAGACAGGGCCTTGGTACTGCAGCAGATCCCAGGCTTGTTTGAGGTCCATGGCGCTGGCCGGGAAGGACAGTGCCAGCAGGCAGTAGATCAGGCAATGACGGTCCATTTCATTGTTCCTTGAAGGAGCTGTCAACACGCTCGAGCATTGGTTTGAGAAGATAGCTCATCATGTTGCGCTCGCCAGTCTTGATGGTGACGCTGGCGGGCATGCCCGGACGAATGTGATTGCTGCCAAGCAGGCTCATGCCATCAGGCGTGACTTCTACCTGAGCCAGATAGAACGGTTGCTTGCTTTCCTCGTCGAGCAGGCGGTCGGCGGAGACGGTCTTCACGCGGCCGGGGATGTTGGGCGTCTGGGCGTGGTTGAAGGCCGGGAAGGCAATGTCCACGGCCAGGCCGGGGACCATCTTGTCGATGGCCTGCACGGGAATCATCGCATCGACCTGCAGCGGTTCGTTGTCCGGAACGATTTCCATGATCTTGAAGCCGGGCTGAATGATCCCGCCGACCGTAGCAATGCTAAGGGACTGGACCATGCCATCGATCGGCGAGCGAATCACCGTGTGGGTCACTTCATAGTCCAGCGCACGCAAGCGGTCAGCCAGGGTGGTGTTTTCCTTGGCGGTGTCGGTGAGCTGCGATTCGACTTCCTTCTGGTAATCGTGCTGGCGCTGCAGGATGCGCAGCTTGATTTCGGTGATCTGGCTACGCACGCGAGCGATGTTATTGAGGTTCTCGGCCTGGCCGGCGGAGAGGTCGGCATTGCTGCGTTCCAGCTCAAGCAGGCGGTTGCGTGGCACATAGCCTTCGGCCGCCAGCACGCGGGTGCCTTTCAGTTCCTGGTTGAGGAAGTCGATCTGCGAGGCGCGGGCGCCATAGACCTGTTGCAGACCCTTGAGCTGCACCGCTGACGCCGCGAGGTTTTCCTGCAGGATGCTGATTTCGCCAGCGAGACCGGCGCGTCGGGTGTCTAGCAGGCGTTGCTGCAGATTCATGGCGGCCACCAGGCGGTGGTCATTCCCGAAGTGCTTGAGCAATTCGGGATCGTAGTTCACCACCTCGCGGCCGTCGCGTTCCGCTTCCAGACGGTTTTCCACCGTCTTGCTGACGATGTACTGGGCGCTGACCGCACCCTGTTCGGACGCGGCACGCAGTGAGTCGAGGCGGACCACCTCCTGGCCTTTTTTCACTGCATCGCCTTCGCGAACAAGAATGGCCTCCACAGTGCCGCCGGTCAGATGCTGCACGGCTTTACGATTGCTGGTGACTTTGACCGTACCAGTCGCGACGACGCCGGCATCCAGCGGCGCCAGCCAGGACCACAGGAGAAAGCCGCCGAAGCCGGCGAGCATCAGCAACATGCCCCAGCGCACGGGTTTACCGACGTCCAGATCTATCACGCTCTTGGAATCGGCGAGAATCATCTCAGTGTGTTGGCTCATTTGCATGATCGGTCACTCCCGTGCTTTGACGGAGGCCAGCGGAGTCGATGCGCCTGCAGGCATCACACTTGCCTTACGCAGCGCTGCGAATACTTCGTCGCGAGTACCGAGCATCTGCACACCGCCGTCGCGCAGCATCAGCACCTTATCGACGGCGCAGAGCACATTGGGACGGTGGGAAATCAGAATGACGGTGGCGCCGCGGTTTTTCAGTTGAGCCAGCGCGTCGACCAAGGCTTTTTCACCGACGTCGTCGAGGTTGGCGTTCGGCTCATCCAGCACAATCAGATTGGGTTCTCCATACAGCGCGCGGGCCAGGGCGATGCGCTGCTTCTGGCCACCGGAAAGCGGGCTGCCATCGGTGCCCAGACGGGTCTCATAACCCTGCGCCAAACGCAGGATCATTTCGTGCACTCCAGTCGCCCTGGCGGCGCGGATGACCGCATCGCTGTCCACTTCGCCAAAGCGTGCAATGTTGTCGGCGATGGTGCCCTCGAACAGCTCCACGTCCTGTGGCAGGTAACCGAGCCAGGGCCCGAGTTCGCCCTTGTTCCAGGTGAATATGTCCGCGCCGTCCAGGCGCACCTTGCCGGCCTGCGTCGGCCAGACGCCGACCAACAGACGGGCGAGGGTGGATTTGCCCGAGGCGGATGGACCGATAATGCCAAGGCTTTCGCCGGGGGAAAGGTTGAAGCTCACCCCGCGCAGAATCGTGTTGCTGGTGCCGGGCGCACCGGCATACACATTCTCCACCGCCAGCATGCCCAGCGGCCGCTGCAGTGACATGCTCGGTGGCCGGCGAGGATAGTCGTTCAGCATCTCGTTCAACCGGCCCCAGGCGGAACGGCAGCCAAGCAGTTGCTTCCACGACGCGATGACTTGTTCCACCGGGGCCAGCGCGCGGCCGGTGAGGATCGAGCAAGCAATCATCATCCCCGGGGTGATCTTGCCTTCGATCGCCAGCAGCGCGCCGGCGCCGAGGATCAGCGACTGCAAAGTGATACGCACGAAGCGCCCGGTACTGCTTATCAGGGCGGCACGGTCGGAAGCCAGGGTCTGCATTTCCAGAATGCGCAAATGGCTTTGGTACCAGCGCTTGCCGATCGAGGGCAGCATGCCCATGGCTTCGATGACCTCGGCGTTGCGCAGGTTGTTGTTGGCGTAGCTGGCGGAGGAGAGGGCGGCCTGATTGGCTTCGGTCAGTGGCTTTTGCGTTGCCTTCTCGGTGAGATAAGCCAGGCCCACCAGAATCAGCGAGCCGATCAGCGTGATCAGTCCGAGCAGCGGGTGGATCAGATAAGCGACCAGCAGGTAGATGGGCGTCCATGGCGCATCAAAGAATGCGAACAGACCATTGCCGGTGAGAAATTGACGCACCTGCGCGAGATCCTGCAGGGCCTGGGCCGGATTACCTCCGGCGCGGCTCAGGTTGCGCTCGAACGATGCGGTGAAAATGCGTCGATTGAGGTCCATGTCGAGGCGGTTGCCGACCCGGATCAGCACGCGGGTGCGGAACATTTCCAGCGTGGCCATCAGCAAGAACAGGCCTATCACCAGTAAGGTCAACATCGTCAACGTTGTGACGTTTCGACTGACCAAGGCCCGATCATAGACCTGCAGCATATAAATAGCTGGCGTCAACATCATGACGTTGATGACGCCGCTGAATCCTGCCAACGAGAAAAAACTGCCGCGAAGTCGAAAGAGCGCGTCGGCCAGTTCGGATCGGGTGCTCGACTGTTTGTGCATTTGACTGGTCCCCTCTTCGAAAAGCCGTTCGCTCTAGGGCGAATCTCTTGCAAATTTCTGCTTTGCTCCCATAGCCAGCAGCGTAGGTGCCAACAAAACAACTTGAAATAACATTTCGCTCTAATGCTGCATCGAACTATCTATAAGTCTTTTAAAAACAGCTAGTTGAAAGGTCTATAACCAATCGTCAGTTTTGCGTGTCGTAAAATTGACAATTTTTTGTGATGCGACTTAAGTCTTATTCATTGAGGGAACCGCCCGCCTGGAGTCTGTCAACTTTTTGGCAACGTAAGGCGCGGTGATTTTCCTGAGGGAGGGCACCATGTCGATCATTTCGTTCTTCTGCAGAGTGAAGGGGCTGTTCAGCACGTTCGCTTTTACTTCAAGTTTCCATGGCCCACCCAGGGCTCGGATTCGCTCTGCCTAATCGCAAGGCGAGCACTTCTTTCGCGAATTCCAGGCCCCGGGGAGCCGTATAACGGCTTTGCCTTCCCGCGCCAGCGCTCGCCAAAAAAATGAACCAACACACTACGCAAGCCAGCACCTGACTGGGCGTGGGGAGATTCTTATCGTCCCGTGTCCTTCCCCAAAGATATCGAGGGCAATCAAAATGGCCAATTTCAACAAGTCGGACCTGGAATTCATCCTCAAACAAATCTTCATCGCCGAAGCGCATGCTGACGGCGCCAGCCTCAGTGATTTGCTACCTAACAGTCAGGTGCCATTCGGTCTGCGTACCGTCGATGGCAGCTCCAACAACCTGGTCGCCGGGCAAACCGAATTTGGCGCCGCGGACAATTCTTTCCTGCGCCTGCTTGATGCTTCTTATAGAGCGGCCTATGCCGGGACCGGGTCGGTGATCGACCCGCAGCCAAGGATCATCAGTAACCTGATCAATGATCAGACCGCCAACAACCCGGCCGCGGTTGCGGCGAACGGCGGTGCCGACCCGGTGATCAGCCCAGGTTTCGATGGTGTGTTTGGCACGGATGACGACAAGGAAGTGTTCTTCATCCCTAACGAGTCGCCGGACGCTGGTCTGACCGCCGGCTTCAACTCGTGGATGACCTTCTTTGGCCAGTTCTTCGACCACGGCCTCGACCTGCTCAGCAAGAGCAGTACCGACATCGTGTTTATTCCGTTGCAGCCGGACGATCCGTTGTTCGTGCCGGGCAGCCCGACCAATTTCATGGTGCTGTCACGGGCAGTGCGTACAGCCGGTGCGGACGGAATTGTCGGCACTACCGATGATGGCCAGCCCAACACCACCTCGCCGTTCGTAGACCAGAGCCAAACTTACAGCTCGCACCCGTCGCATCAAGTGTTCCTGCGCGAGTACGTCCTCAACGCGGACGGTGACCCTGTTGCAACGGGGCGCTTGATTACCAACCGCAATCTGGGTGCCGATGGCAAGTTCGGCACGGCCGATGATAGCGACGGCGAAAATGGCGGCATGGCGACCTGGGCTGTGGTCAAGGCCCAGGCCCGTGACATTCTCGGCATCAACCTGACCGACGCCGATGTGCACAACGTGCCGCTGCTGGCAACGGATGCGTATGGCAACTTCATCCGGGGCTCGAGCGGTATGCCGCAGGTGGTGATGCGCGTCAGTAACGGTACTGACGGTATTGCCGGGACGGCTGATGACGTCACGCAACTGGTCGAAGGCAACCGGGATGCTCCGATCAGTCTGGCCAGCGCCGTGAGCACCGGGCATGGCTTCCTCGACGACATCGCCCACAATGCCGCGCCGGTAGTCGTCGGCGGGGTTCTGCAGGCGGATGCTGACGCCGATATCGGCAATGCGCAGCCCGTTGGCGCGGGCGGTAAAAACCTGACCTACGACAACGAACTGCTCGACGCTCACTACATTGCCGGCGATGGCCGGGCGAACGAGAACATCGGTCTGACCGCCGTGCACCATGTGTTCCACTCCGAGCACAACCGCCTGGTCCAGCAATCCAAGGAAACCATCCTGGCCGCGGGTGATCTGGCGTTTCTCAATGAGTGGCTGGTGGACGATGTGGCCGCGATACCGACTACACTCGCCGAAATCGCAGCATTGGTGTGGGACGGCGAACGGCTGTTCCAGGCCGCCAAGTTCGGCACCGAGATGCAGTACCAGCACCTCGTCTTCGAAGAGTTCGCGCGGACCGTTCAGCCGCAGGTTGACGCATTCCTTGCCCCCAACGGGTATGACACCTCGATCAACCCGGCCATCCTCGCCGAGTTCGCCCACGTGGTGTACCGCTTCGGTCACTCGATGTTGACCGAGACTGTCGATCGCTTCGACCCCGAGTTCAATCCGCTCCTTACTGACCCGAACAACCCGGACTCGCAACTCGGTCTGATCGCGGCCTTCCTCAATCCGCTGGCATTCGCCGGCAGTGGCGCTACTGCAGACGAAGCGGCAGGGGCGATCATTCGCGGTGTGACCCGCCAGCTCGGCAACGAGATCGATGAGTTTGTCACCGAAGCGTTGCGCAACAATCTGCTCGGTCTGCCCCTCGATTTGCCGGCCCTGAATCTGGCGCGTGGTCGCGACACTGGCATCCCCACGTTAAATGAGGCGCGGCGTGAGTTCTACGAATCAACCGGCGACAGTCAACTCAAGCCGTACATCAGTTGGGCTGACTGGGCGGACAACCTCAAGCACCCCGAGTCGTTGGTCAACTTCATCGCGGCCTATGGCACGCATGACACCATTACGGCCGCGACTACGCTGGCAGGCAAACGCGATGCTGCCCTGGCGCTGGTGTTCGGTGGTGCCGGTTCGCCGGCTGACCGCCTGGACTTCCTCAACGGTAGCGGTGCCTGGGCCAACGTAACGAAGGCCGGCAGGGACGGGGTACTGGGTACCGCAGACGACCTGACGGGTGTAACGATCACGGGCGTCGACGACATCGACTTCTGGGTCGGTGGCCTCGCCGAGCAGAAGATGCCGTTCGGCGGTATGCTCGGCTCGTCGTTCAACTTCGTGTTTGAGACCCAGATGGAGGCGTTGCAGGACGGCGACCGCTTCTACTACCTGTCACGTACAGCGGGCCTGAACTTCGGCACCGAGTTGGAAAACAACTCCTTGGCCAAGCTGATCATGCTCAACACCGACGTCACTCACCTGTCGAACACGGTGTTCCTGACGCCGACGTACACCCTGGAAGTGAATCAGGCTAATCAGTTCACGGGCCTTGGCGCGGGCAACGCCGATCCGACTGGCGGCCTCATGATCCACGGCGTGGAAATCGTGCCGCTGGTGATCCGCGACAACCCCAACACTGTTGGCGCGGACAGTAATTATCTGCAATACACCGGTGAAGACCATGTCGTCCTCGGCGGCACCGCCGGCAATGACATCATCGTCTCCGGTGAGGGCGATGACACCCTTTACGGCGATGGCGGCAACGACCGCCTCGAAGGCGGCGCCGGCAACGATGCGGTACTGGGCGGCGCGGGCGATGACATCATCACCGACTCCTTCGGTGACAACCGTCTGGAAGGTAATGCCGGTAACGATGTGATCATCGCCGGTAGCATGCTGGCTGGCGGCAACCTGATCCTGGGGGGCGATGGCCAGGACTTCATCATCACCACCGAAGACGTCAGCACCACTTTCGGCGGTCAGGGTGACGATTTTATCCTCGGTGCCAAGACCAACCTGCCAGCCACCGGCAACGAAGGCGATGACTGGATCGAGAAGGGCACCCAGGACGGTGCGCCTGGCGATAACGCTGCGCCGTTGCTCAATGACGATACGATCGGCAATGACATCTTTGTTGGCGGTGCTGGCTTCGACGAAATGATCGGCGAGGGTGGCGATGACATCTTTGTCGGCAGCGATGCCCAGGACAATATGGACGGCATGTCCGGTTTCGACTGGGTAACCCACAAAAATGACCGGGTCGGCGTGACCGTTGACCTGACCATGGCTACGCTGGCGCAGCCACACGGCAACGCACCAAACCAGAATAACGGGCCGTTCAATCCGGTCGGCGCCTCGCCGGCCTCGATCCTCGACCGTTTTGCCGAGGTCGAAGGCTTGTCCGGTTCGCAATTCGGCGATGTGCTCAAGGGCGATAATATTGATGCGGTCACTATCGTCGACCACGGTGGCGCCACGGGCAGTGCGCTGACCAATGTGGCGTTGATCCGCGGACTGGAGCAGTTTCTGGCCGACGCCGGTTTGCCGACCACCGGCTTTGCCACGGGCAACATCATCCTCGGTGGCAATGGCAGTGACCTGATCGAGGGCCGCGGTGGTGATGATCTGATCGATGGCGACAAATGGCTCAACGTCAGGATTGCGGTTTATGGCCCCAACGACGTCAACCATACCGGCCCCGAGATCGCCACGTTCGACAGCATGGTCGATATGATCCCGTTCATGCTCGACGGCACCTACAACCCGGGTCAGCTCAAGGCCGTGCGAGAAATCCTGCCCGGCACTTCGACAGGCGGGGCGGCTTTCGACACCGCCGTTTTCTCCGGTCTTCAGTCCGAGTATGTGGTGACGCGTGATACCCGCGGCACGGCCGATGTGGCGGACGATGTCTGGACGGTGACCGATACCGAAGTGGGTCGCGACGGCACCGATACCTTGCTGCATATCGAACGCCTGCAGTTCGCCGATACCCAGCGAGTGCTGGTGACGGGGCTGAACGCACAACCGGTGGGCAGGCCAACCGTCGCGGATGGAAACGGCGGCGCGATCACAGTGGGCGACACACTGACCGTCAGCATGGCCAATGTGCGCGATGCCAACAACATCGCGGCGGGTAACCTGCAGGGTTTCGTCAATAACGCCTCAGTGTCCTACTATTGGCAGTTCGAAGCCGACCCCGGCACTGGCGTGTTCGAAGACATCATCCTGCTGCCAGCGGGTAACTTGGCGTTCCAAAGTGCCGACGGCACCACGTTCAAGGTCTCGCCGGACCTTGCCGGGCTGGCACTGCGGGTCAAGGCGATCTACCAGGATGGTCATGGCACGACTGAAGTGGTGTTCTCGCAACCGACTGGCGTGGTGGAACCCGGCACGCCGGTTGTGCCGACGGCGCAGACACCGGTCGTCAATGCCACCGAGGGTGGCGAGGGCCTTCACATGGTCCGCTCCGACCTCAACTTCATCCTTGATCAGATCAAGATTGCCGAGGCTGATGCGGCCGGTCAGGACATCCTTTCGCTGATCCCGAATATCCGCGCGCCCTTGGGCCTGCGTGCAGTCGATGGCTCGAACAACAACCTGATGAACCTCAACGGCATCAACAACACCGAGTTTGGTGCCGCGGATAACACCTTCCCGCGCTTGACCGATCCGGTCTTCAATCCGGCGGAAGGTGCTCCTGCCGGCTTCTTCGGCCCCGGCTCGCCGGCGATCCCGGGTTCGTCGTATCAGCAGAGCAGCGGTTTTGTGTTTGACTCGCAGCCGCGCACGATCAGTAATCTGATCGTCGACCAGACGTCGAACAACCCGGCGGCCTATGCCACGGCTTACGACCCGGGTGCGGACGGTGTGCTGAACTTCGGCGCGGAGGATAACGACGACGTGCTCAAGGAGGGCACACGGATAGTCGCCAGCCCCGGCATGGATGGTCAGTTCGGTACTGCCGACGACCATGATGTGTACCTGTTCGAGAACACCGCGTCGGATGCGGGGTTGTCCGCGCCGTTCAACGCCTGGATGACCTTCTTCGGGCAGTTCTTCGATCATGGGCTGGACCTGCTTACCAAAGGCGGTTCGGGCACCATCTTCATTCCGCTGCAACCGGATGATCCGCTGTATGTGCCAGGTGGCCACACCAACTTCATGGTGCTGACCCGCGCGACCAACCAGCCAGGGGCGGATGGCGTTCTCGGTACTGCCGACGACATCCATGAGCACACCAACACCACCTCGCCGTTCGTGGACCAAAACCAGACCTACAGCTCGCACCCGTCTCACCAGGTGTTCCTGCGCGGTTATGAAATGACCGACAACGGCCCCATCGCGACCGGCAGGTTGATCACTAACCGAGACCTGGGGGCGGATGGCAAGTTTGGTACCGCAGACGACATCGAAATCGGTGGTATGGCGACCTGGAAAGTGGTCAAGGCGCAGGCCAACGACATTCTGGGTATCCGCCTTACCGACGCCGACGTCGAAAACTCCCCGCTGTTGGCGACCGACGCCTATGGCAATTTCATCAAGGGGCCGAACGGCTTCCCGATGGTCGTGATGAAGGGCGTTGACGGTCTTGGTGGCACGGCTGATGACGTGCTCGTCGAAGGCAATCCGCTTGCCCCCATTAGCCTGACCAATGCTGTGCGCACCGGTCACCAGTTCCTCGCCGACATTGCCCACAATGCAGCGCCGGTGTTCAGCAGTGGCGTGCTCGTGCCTGACGCGGATTCCGATATTGGCAATGCAGTGCCGTTCAATCCGCAGACCGGGGCCAACCTGGCCTACGACAACGAGTTGCTCGATGCGCACTACATCGCTGGCGACGGCCGGGTCAACGAGAACATCGGCCTGACCGCGGTGCATGCGATCTTCCACTCCGAGCACAATCGGCTGGTCGCGCAGACCAAGGACACCGTGCTCGATTCGGGTGACGTGGCCTTCCTCAACGAGTGGCTGCTCACTCCGGTGAGCGCATTACCAGCCAACCAGGCTGAGATCGATGCGCTGGTGTGGAATGGCGAGCGCTTGTTCCAGGCTGCCAAGTTCGGCACCGAGATGCAGTATCAGCACCTGGTGTTCGAGGAGTTTGCGCGGGCCATCCAGCCCAACGTTGACCTGTTCTTTGCACCGACCCAGGTCTATGACGTTGACCTCGATGCCTCGATCGTCGCCGAGTTCGCCCATACCGTGTACCGGTTTGGCCACTCGATGCTGACCGAGACCGTCGATCGCTTCGACGTCGACTTCAACGTAATCGGCGATCCGAACAGCGCTGATCCTGATCAGCAACTCGGCCTGATCGCGGCGTTCCTCAACCCGTTGGCGTATGCCGCCAGTGGCGTGACGCCCGAAGATGCGACCAGTGCGATCGTGCGTGGGATGACTCGGCAAGCCGGTAACGAAATCGACGAGTTCGTCACCGAGGCGCTGCGCAACAACCTGCTCGGCCTGCCGCTCGACCTGCCAGCGATAAACATCGCCCGTGGCCGCGACGTGGGGATTCCTTCGCTCAATGCGGTCCGCCGCGACATCTACAGCCAAACCGGTGATACCCAACTCAAGCCGTACACCAGCTGGGTCGACCTGGTGCAGCACCTCAAACATCCGGAGTCGTTGATCAACTTCATCGCGGCCTATGGCACGCATAGCACGATCACGGAGGCGACCACGCTGGAAGGCAAACGCGCTGCAGCCATGGCGCTGGTATTTGGTGGTGATGATGCGCCGGCTGACCGCATGGACTTCCTCAACGGCACCGGTACCTGGGCCAACGTAACGCGGGCCGGCAAAGATGGGGTGCTGGGGACTGCCGACGACCTGAAGGGAGTGACGATCACGGGCGTTGATGCCATCGACCTCTGGATCGGCGGTCTGGCCGAAGAAAAAACCCCGTTCGGCGGCATGCTCGGCTCGACCTTCAACTTCGTGTTCGAGAACCAGTTGGAAAAACTGCAGGACGGCGACCGTTTCTACTATCTGGAGCGTACCGCTGGCCTGTCGATGAATGCCGAACTGGAAAGCAACTCGTTCGCCAAGCTGATCATGGCCAATACCTCGGCTACGCACTTGCCGGGCCTGGTGTTCTCGGACGCTGGGCTCTATCTGGAAAGGGACCGGAGCAAGCAGTACAACGATGGCCTGGGCAACGCCGATCCGCTTGGCGGGGACGGCGAGCAGGTGGTGTTCCGCGACAACCCGCTGACCGCAGGGCCGGACACCAACTACATCAAGTACACGGGTGAAGAGCACATCGTGCTGGGCGGTACCAACAATGCAGACATCCTCATCTCCAGTGAAGGCGATGACACGGTCTGGGGTGATGGCGGCAACGATGTCATCGAAGGCGGTGACGGCAACGACCAACTGCGCGGTGGCGCCGGCGACGACATCATCACCGACCGCGGCGGCGACGATAACATCCAGGGTGGCGACGGCAACGACGTGCTGCACGGTGGCAACGGCGTCAACCTGATCATCGGCGGGTTCGGCAATGACTTCATCGTGACCGGCGAGGACGCCTCCGAGGCTATTGGTGGCCACGGCAACGACTTCATTCTGGGCAGCAAAGCCAACGAACAGGACATGGGTAACGAAGGCGACGACTGGATCGAGAAGGGCACTTCGGACGGTGCACCTGGCGACAACTTCGACCCGCTCGGCAACGACCCGATAATCGGCCACGATGTGTTCATCGGCGCTAGCGAAAACGACAAGTTCAACGGCGAGGGCGGCGACGACATCATGGTCGGCAGTCTCGGCCTGGGTGACCGCTATATCGGTGGCTCCGGCTATGACTGGGCAACCTTCAAGGGGCTCGCCCAGGGCGTGACCATCGACTTCACCGACCGCTTTTTCGATGTACCGCCGCTGCCGGGTTCGGGTGCTTCGGCGCTGGTGCGGTTCGACATCATGGAAGGGCTGTCGGGTTCGTCCCACGGTGACTTCCTGCGCGGTGATAACGAAGATGCCACAACACTGCCCACCTCCGGTGCAACTGGCAGTGTGTTGACCAACATTGATCTGATCGACGGCCTGGCTGATTTGCTGCCAGACGGAGCGACGTTCTTCGATGGCGGCAACATCATCCTCGGCGGTAGCGGCAGCGACCTGATCGAAGGTCGCGGGGGGGACGACATCATCGATGGTGACAAGTGGCTGAACGTACGCATCAGCGTACGGGCGAACGCTGATGGCACGGGCGCGGAAATCGCCACGTTCAACAGCATGGAGCCGCTGGTGCCGTTTATGTTGAACGGTACTTACAACCCGGGCCAGTTGGTCATCGTGCGGGAGATTCTGACCGGCAATGACAGCTTCGACACCGCGCTGTTCTCCGGTAATTTGGGGGAATACGGCATCGAGATCGATGGCGACACTGTCATCGTGACCGACTCGGTGGCGGGGCGCGATGGTGTCGATCGCTTGACGGGTATCGAGCGTCTGCAGTTCGCTGACGTGGCGCAATCGTCCGGAGTGGGCACCGCTCAAAACAACGACCCGTCGGGTCATCTGGCAATCCTCGATGCTGCCACCGGTGTGCGTGACAATACGCCTGTCGCCGGGCAGTTGTTGCGCGTCAGTGATCTCGGGGTGCGCGACGCGGACAACCAGAGCGTGACCAATCCGACCGGCGCCGTGACCGGTGGAGTGGCTTACTACTGGCAGGTCGAAACCATTGCCGGTTCGGGCGTCTATGACGACATCACCACCGTCGCCGCTGGCGAGGCAACGCGGGCGATCGGCACTACCTACCGGGTGACTGACGATGTGGCGGGTCTGAACATCCGCGTCCGGGCGGTGTACCAGGATGCCAAGGGCACGCTGGAAATCGTCGACTCGTCCGAGAACAGTGCACCGACCGAAGGGCCGACCATAACCGGGCTTACCGTGCAGAACCAGCTGTTGACCGCTGACCCGGCGAGCATCATCGACCTCGATGGCCTGAGCAATCCTCAGTTCACCTATCAGTGGCAGGCGAACGACGGGCTTGGCTTCGTCAACATCAACGGCGCTACCGGTAGCACGTTCGCGCTTGGCCAGGCTCAGGTCGGCCAGGAAGTGCGCGTGGTGATCGGGTACGTGGATGACTTCGGTGCGGCCGAAAGCGCTTCGTCGAACATCCTGGGGCCGGTGGACAACGTCAACGATGCACCGACTGCTGGGCCGACCGTCACCGGGCTTGCAGTGCAGAACCAGGTGTTGACTGCTAACCCGGCAAGCATCATCGACATTGATGGCCTGAGCAATCCGCAGTTCACCTACCAATGGCAGGCGAGCAACGGGCTTGGTTTCGTCAACATCAACGGCGCTACCGGTAGCACGTTCGCGCTTGGCCAGGCTCAGGTCGGCCAGGCAGTGCGCGTGGTGATCGGTTACGTGGATGACTTCGGTGCGGCCGAAAGCGCTTCGTCCAACATCCTGGGGCCGGTGGCCAACGTCAACGATGCACCGACAGGTGCGTTGCTGATCAGCGATACGACACCGGCTCAAGGGCAGGTGCTGACCGCGCTGACGGGCGGGATTGTCGATGCGGATGGGCTGGGCACATTCAGCTTCCAATGGCAGCAAGGTGTCGGCGCTTCCTTCACCGACATCAACGGCGCGACTGCTGCGACCTTCACCCCAGGTGCGGCGCAGGGCAATCAGCAACTGCGAGTGATCGTGCGCTACACCGATGGCTTCGGCACGCTGGAGTCGGTGACCTCTGCGGCGACGGCTGCGGTTGTGGTACCGGGCGTGGTACTGCAGGGCAATGCTTTTGCGAACACCCTCACCGGCACCGCAGGTAACGATGTGCTGCTTGGTCTGGGCGGGAGCGATACGCTGAATGGCCTGGCCGGTATCGACCAGTTGTTGGGCGGCACTGGCAACGACACCCTCAACGGGGGAGACGACAACGACGTCCTCAACGGCGAGGACGGCGACGACACCCTCAACGGTGGGCTCGGCGCGGATGCCATGAACGGCGGTGCCGGCAACGACACGTTTGTGGTCGACAACGTCGGTGACCTTGTTACCGAGGCGCTGGGTGGTGGTACCGATCTGGTGCGAACCAGTCTGACGAGCTACCTGCTCGGTGCCAACGTCGAGAACCTGACCTATACGGGAGCCGGTAACTTCACCGGTACCGGTAACGCGCAAGCCAACACCATCACCGGCGGGATCGGAAATGACTTCCTCAATGGCGGTGCAGGTGCTGACCGGTTGGTGGGGGGCGCCGGCAACGATACCTATGTCGTCGACGCAGCCTTGGACGTGGTGGTCGAGGCGGCGGGTGGCGGTACGGACACCGTGCAGACTTCGCTGGCCAGCTACACGCTGGGCGCTAATGTCGAGAATCTGACCTACACCGGAGTCGGCAACTTCGTCGGCAACGGCAACGGGTTGAACAACGTCATCACCGCCGGAGCGGGTAATGACACCCTCAATGGTGGCGACGGCAACGACCAACTGTTCGGTGGCATTGGCACGGATACCCTGAACGGCGGCACTGGCGATGACAGCCTCGACGGCGGTGATGGGGCGGATGTCTTGAATGGTGGAACAGGCAACGACACGCTGCTCGGTGGTGACGCTAACGACACATTGTTGGGTGGAGCCGGCAATGACTTTATCGATGGCGGAATTGGCAACGATACGGTTACTGGCGGTGCCGGCAACGACATGATGGTTGCCAGCAGTGGCAACGATATCTTCATGTTCGCAGCGGGCTTTGGGGCTGATCAGATCATCGGCTTCGATGCCGACGCGGTGGGAGGCCAGGACCGGCTCGATATTTCCGCGTTCGGCGTCACTGCTGCGACCTTTGCCGGCATCGTCATCATCACCGATGTCGGTGCGGATACCTTGATCAGCTCCGCAGGACCTGAATCCATCCGCCTGGTCGGTGTGGCCGATGCAACAACCGTCACTGCCGCAGACTTCATTCTGGCCACTTGAGGTTCTGATCAGTAAAGTCGCAGGGAGCGTGGACAGCGAACGGGAGGGCAATGGATGCCCTCCGGTTTTTTAAAAAGTCTGGCCGTTTGTTCGGCCGAAAATGCGTGAACCACCCTGGCAAGTTGGTATGTCGGTATGTCGGTTCGTGGGAAACGCTCGATCAACATTTGACCAGGGAATGGAGAAAGGGGAGCCCGACCTTGAACATTTCAACGACCTGCGCCATGAGCAGCCTGTTGGTTTCGCTCGCCGCTTCTGCTACCGGGATTATTCCGGTCTTCGAGCTGGACTTCACCCGATCCGCAACAGAAACGCTGCAAAAAATGGGCATCAACGACGCTTGTATTATCGCCGCTTCACATCCCGCTGAATTTACTTACTGCCGAGAAGGATCGTCCACGCTCTGGAAGTATCAGGCGTTGGATCTAGAGCAACAGGCTGCGATCCAGATTGGCCAAACGCGGTCTTCGATGGATCATCAGCGAATTACTGTCGCGCAATTCAATAGCACTGCCTGCGAAGAAGATCACCCTGCGCCAGTGGTAAACCCGGCTATCAGTCGTGGACTTGTCCTCGGCCTGCTCACCCTGTTTCTGTTGATCGGTTTTCGACGCGCCCGCCACCTGTAATCCAAACGTGATGAATGCTTCCCGCTGACCCTTAACGGCTGAACAAGCTGATAAGACACCAGACTGCCCCAGTCGCAAAAATCCTGGAACAACGCAGCATGGCGTTCCGTCCTTTTTTCAACACCAGGCAAGGTGGCCTGGTGCTGGTCAAGCGGATGATGGAGCGGTGCGGCGGTGCGTTCCGTCTGGAAAGTCGCGAGGGCGAGGGCAGGTGTTTCTGCCTGCTGTTCAAGCGGATTCCATGAATATGGGGATGAACTTTACCCAGTAGCGGGTGCCATGCCCCAGTCGCTTTTTGGGCATGGCAAATTGATGTTGATAAGCCGTTGTTTTGCTGGATAACGATGCTTTGTATAAAACATTACGAATCTGGCGAACTCCTTGCAACCCCCCCCATTACCCCTTCACGACTTCGAGGCGGCTGGTGATGGACAGAAAAGCGCGGCACCCCTGCAAGTGGTTTGGTCTCCTGGCGCCCCTGAGCGTCCTTCTGACAATGACGCTCGGCACTACGAGCCTGCGCGCCAGCCCGATCGACGACGAGCGACAGCCCGAACCGTCCGACCCTTCAGCGTACTACGACGAACCGGCTGACAAAGCAGGCGCCATGAACGCCATTTTGACCATGCCCCCGGCTAACGTGGATTCCTTCGATTTGCCGGGGGGCGTCAAAGGCACCCGAAAAACCCCGCTCCAGGAAAACATCCTGCCGCCAGCGCTGCAGACCAGTTTCAATTACCCCACCAACGGAAAACCCAGTCCGCTGTACGGTGCTCTGCCGTTCACTCAGCCACTGGCGCTGTTCGAAGAATTCGGTCTGGAAAAACTCGACCCCACCACCCCGGCGGCGCAGTTGCCGTTTCCACCTGCCACCATCGGCCCGCTGCCGCAACAAGATCCCACCAGCGTCGCCCGCAGCGCTCCGCCGAGTGCGGCGCTCGACGCGTTCTTGCGTCAACCGGGCCTGACTCCGTTCCCCAGCCATTATTCCAACGTGGTCGACCGCAACCCTTGGCAGAAGCAGATTGAATTTTTCCTCAACCGCCGTATCGGTTCGTCGGCGGAAGGCCGTCCGCCAGGAAAAGGCTGGTCGCACCAGCGCTGGAACGAGTTTTACCCGCAGGTGGCCTACAAGACCGTGCAAACCGGCGCACGGGTGAATACCGGTTTGCGTGACAGTCGTCAGATGCACCGCTATGCCGTGGGCGAGTTTGGCCCCAGTGGCCTCTATTACAATGTGGCTGGCGTGCCGGCGACCGCAGGCACCTCCAAAGGCGTTGAACCGCGTTTTCACCCGAAAATGCCGGTGCAGAAACACAACTCGGTCTGGACCTTCGACGGCACCCTGCCGCCCAAATTGCTCATGGTGCGTTATGGGCAACCGGTGTTGATGCGCCATTACAACGGCTTGCCGATCGACCCGTCGGCGAACATGGGTTTTGGTCTGCACACCATCACCACCCACGAACACAACGGCCACGTACCGGCGGAAAGCGACGGTTATACCAATGCGTTTTTCTTCCCTGGGCAATTTTACGACTATCGCTGGCCGATCCAGTTGGCCGGTTACGACAGCATCAACACCAAGGCTGAAGACCCGCGTGCAGCGTTTCCGTGCTCGCCGGGCGAAACCCTGTGGACTAACGACCTCAGCCCCGGCCGCAAAACCTGCGACAACGGCATGATCAAGATCCGCGGCGACTGGCGCGAAACAATGAGCACCCACTGGTTCCACGACCACATGCTCGATTTCACCGCGCAGAACGTCTACAAGGGCAACGCGGCGATGATGAACTACTACAGCGCCCTGGACCGCGCCAATGAATCGGTGAATGACGGCGTCAACCTGCGCCTCCCCAGCGGCAGCGCCTTGCCCTGGGGTAACCGCGACTACGACGTCAACCTGATGTTTTCCGACAAGGCGTGGGATAAGAACGGTCAACTGTGGTTCAACCCCTTCAACACTGCCGGCTTCCTCGGTGACCAGGTGCTGGTCAACTGGAAGTGGAAACCGGTCCTGGATGTGCGCGCCCGCAGCTATCGCTTGCGCATGCTCAATGGTTCTGTGTCGCGCTACTTCAAAATGGCGCTGGTGCGCGAGATCAAGGGCAGCACCGGTGAGTTCCAAGGGCCTGCCGGGTCGGGCGTGTCGTATGCCCGGGTGCCGTTCCACATGATTGCCAACGACGGCAATATCATGGAACACAGCGTACCGTTCGACGGCAGCATGGACCTGGATGCTGACGGTGACAAACAGAACCACAACGCGATCCTGCCAACCCTGGGCATCGCCGAGCGTTTCGACATCATCGTTAACTTCTCGAAAAACGGGATCAAACCAGGCGACAAGCTGTTCTTCGTCAACCTGCTGGTGCACCAAGACGGCAAGGGTCCGGAAGAACCCGTCGCCCTGGCTGACGTGCTGTCCGAGAAATACCGGGCGATCATCAAGCAAACCAGCAAGGGGCCAAAGTGGGAGGACGGTGATCCGGCGGTAGGCAAGGTGTTGCAACTCAACGTCAAGGCTTACACCGGCCAGGACCTGGCCATGGACCCGGCCGCTTATGAGCCGGCCAAACCGGGCAAGGCTGAAGGCCTGTTTATGATCCCGCTGAAGATTCACTACGACAATGCTGCCGACAAGGCGCTGCTGGCCAAAGTTCGTCACCGCACCTACACCTTCGGCCGTTCCGACGGCACCGATGAAGCGCCCTGGACGGTCAAGACCGACGGAGGCTACGGGTTTCGCATGGACCCGCGCCGGCTGAACACCTCGATCAAACTGGCCAGCGGTCCGACCGACGCCGGCGTCACGGGTTTCGGCACGCTGGAAGTGTGGCACATCAAGGGCAATGACACGGGCTGGGGCCACCCGGTGCACGTGCACTTCGAGGAAGGGATCATCCTCAGCCGTGGCGGCAAGCCACCACCGGAATGGGAAAAATGGGCACGCAAGGACGTGTATCGCGTCGGTTCGGAAAAGGATGGTACGGACAATGTCGAGATTGCGATCCAATTTCGCGAATTCGCCGGCACCTACATGGAGCACTGCCACAATACGCAACATGAGGACAACTCAATGCTGTTGCGTTGGGACGTTGAAAAACCCGGGCAAGTGCAGTTGATGCCGACTCCGTTGCCGAGCTGGGATGGTGTGCGCTACGTGAACTCTGCTGCGCTGCCAACCTTCCGCACCGGCGACGGCTACGGCACCAAAGCAGAGGTCACACCATGATCCGCAGGGGAGCCGACATGACATCACGTACGCCGCGCTCCCGCGCCCTGGGCATGCACCTGATTTTGCTGCTGGTCACCTGTGTGCTGGCCGCTTGGGTGCTGCTCGCTCATGAAAGTGCACCGTCACCGACGGAATCGGCGACACCCTGGGGCGGCGATTACTTCCCCAACACCTTGTTGACCGATCAGGACGGTCGGCAGGTGCGTTTTTTCGAGGACCTGATCAAGGGCAAAGTGGTGGTGATCAACTTCATCTTCACCACGTGCAGCGACTCCTGTCCGCTGGAAACCGCGCGCCTGCGCCAAATACAACAGTTGCTCGGGGACCGGGTCGGGAAGGACATCTTTTTCTACTCGATCAGCATCGACCCACTGAGCGATACCCCCGAGGTGCTCAAAGCCTACGCCCAGCGTTTCAAGGTCGGACCGGGCTGGCAGTTTCTCACCGGCGAATTCGAGGCCGTTACCGACCTGCGAAAAAAACTCGGGCTGTTTATCGAAGGCGTCGACAACGGACGCAACAAGGATCACAACCTGAGCCTGATCGTTGGCAACCAGAGCACCGGTCGCTGGATGAAAGCCTCGCCGTTCGAGAACCCGTGGATCCTCGCCGATCAGTTGGCCAATACCTTGCAGAACTGGAAGCAGGCCAGTGCCGAGGGGAGCTACGCCAATGCGCCCGAGATCCGCCCGCCGAGCAACGGAGAAGAATTGTTTCGCACTCGTTGCGCGTCGTGTCACAGCCTCGGGCCGCAAGACGGGCAGGGCATCGGCATGCGCAGCATAGGTCCGGACCTGATCGGCGTGACCCGTCAGCGAGACCCCGTCTGGCTCAATCGCTGGATCCGCGAACCGGATCGCATGCTTGCCGAGAAGGACCCGATTGCGCTGGAGCTGTTTGAACGTTTCGACAAAATCCCGATGCCCAACCTGCGCCTGGATGAAAACGCGGCGCAGTCCATCATGGATTTTTTGCAGGAAGAAACCGATCGTCAACAATCGTTGCAGGCGGCGCAGCTGCAATAGCGGCTGAATACAATCATTGAGCCGTCGGGCTCGATCAATGCCACCTGCACTGATCCGATGAAAGGGTTTCTTGCCAGTACTCAGGAGCCACCCATGCAGATACTCGAACAACACAAAGTACCTGCGCCGTCGCACACGGCGGCAGGAGAAGGCACGGGCTTGAGTGGCCAGTTCAATCTGCTGCGCTGGTTTTCCCTGGGCAGTTTTTTCATCATCGCCGCCGTGGCGCTGGGGCTGGGTTATATATCTACGCGTTTCGTCGTCGAGGAAAGCATCGAGCGCGATTCCCTGCTGACCGCGCAATTCATTCAGGCCATTGGTGATGCGGAAATCCGCCACGCCTCGATCAACCCGAACAGAACCATGGGCGAAATGCTCGATCCGCGCGATGACAATGCCTATTCCGACGTAGATCCGGCATCGCGCGCTGCTGCCCGCATAGAGTTTCTCGATCACGTCGAACACTTGCCGGACACGCTGCTGGCGGCGGTGTACGCCCTGGATCGCACCGTGGTCTGGTCGACCAACCCGGAGTTGATCGGCGTGCGCATTGAGGACGATAAGGAGCTGGACGAATCCTTCGAGATGAAGGAAACCGTATCCACCAGCTACCACGAGATCGATGAAGAACGTCCCGAACAGATGCTGCTGCGCGAACCCAAGTACCTGTTCATCGAGAACTACATCCCGATGTTCAATGCCGACAAAAGCAAAGTGATCGCCATGGTCGAGATCTACAAAGAACCTGCGGACCTGGTGGCGCGCATCCAGCGTGGTTTCAAGTTGATCTGGCTGGCGACCGTGCTCGGTGGTGCCGTCATCTACCTCGGGCTATTCTGGATTGTCCGGCGTGCGGCCAAGCTGCTCGAGAGCCAGCAGAAACAGCTGATCGCCAACGAAACCTTCGTGGCGCTGGGTGAAATGTCCTCGGCCGTGGCCCACAGCTTGCGCAATCCGTTGGCGAACATTCGCTCCAGTGCCGAACTGGCCCAGGAAATCGCCAGCCAGAACGCGCAGAAAAACATCGGCGACATCATCAATCAGGTCGATCGCATGTCGCGTTGGGTCCGTGAATTGCTGATGTCGTTGCGGCCGATGAATGACGACTATGAGGCGGTGGATCTGGTGTTGGCCATCGATGACACCCTGAGTGCCTTCGACGCGCTGATCAGACGCTCCAGCGTCGAAGTCAATTTCACGCCCAAGGTCTGCCCGCCGGTGTTGAGTCAGCAGGTGTTGCTGACGCAAATTCTCAATAGCCTGATTGCCAACGCCCTGGAAGCCATGCCCAAGGGCGGCGTGCTGAATATCGAGATTGAATCGCCGCAGACCGGCCATGTGTGCATGATCCTGAGCGATACCGGCAAGGGCATGACCAAACAGCAGCAACAAATGGTCTTCAGGCCGTTTTTCACCACCAAACAAGGCGGGTTGGGCGTGGGCCTGGCCCTGGTCAAAAGGATAATGGAGCGTTTCGATGGCTCGGTGGAACTGACCAGCCAGGAGCAGGTAGGAACCCGCGTTCGTCTCAACTTTAAAGCGGTAACGGGAGGAGGATATGGAGCACAGCATTCTGCTGGTCAAGGATGACGAACGCCCCGCCGAGAACATTCAGACCTGTCTGGCCTTGATTCAGAGAACTCCGTTAAGTAATGGGGCTCCGCGTTCAGGTGAATAGTACGGCACGACCAGTCTCTTTGCGCCCCCGATATGCTTTGTCAGGAAAAACTGCAGGGGCGACAACTATCCTGACACCAGGGTCGCATTCATCGTTTTGAACCCGCACTGCCTCCAGAATCAGGGGCGCGTGAGCATTTCCAGCAGATGCCCGTCCGGGTCATCGAAATACACCCGCCGGCCACCGCCATAATCGTTGATCTCGTTGGGCCGTTGCTTGCCGGGATCGGCCCACCAGGGCTGCTGGCGCGCCTGCAGGCGTGCAAAGGCCGCATCGAAATCCTCGTCGCTGATCAAAAACGCATAGTGCTGGGAGGCGATCGGCGGGTCGTTGTCGTAGAAATCCAGCGACACGCCATTGTCGAACTTGACGACCAGCATCGGCCCGAACGTCTCGGGAGCGGGCAGGCCGAGGATCTCGGCGAGGTAATGGGCCGAGATCTGCTTGTCTCGGCACCAGACGATGGTGTGGTTCAACTGAGCGCTCATGGCGGGGTCCTCACGGCGGATCAGGTGGGTCGTTATGAGTGATGAGATTAGCTCAGCCTGTTGCGCAATGACCGCCCTGACCTAAGCTTGGGTCAAGGCGGAACACAATTGCGGTGCGTCACCCGGAACGATCGCCGCGATGCGCAATCATTAGAGCGTGGATATCAAAAGGAGATGCGCATGCTCATCAGGTCTTTGACCCTGACTACCTTGCTGGCTTTCGTCGGTCCCTTGTTCGCCGCCGAAGACGGCTCACCGCTGGACATTGACAAGGGCAGGGCCCGGCCACTGATTGTGATTGCTCCCAGCACGGTTGACCCGGTCTGGGTGAACCTGAAAAAGTCGCTGAACGATCCGGCCAACAAGGACGGTGTCGCCCAGCGCAATATCAGGGTGTACACCGTGCTGAACATGTTCGGTCAACTGGACGGCAAGGATCTCGGCCAGCAGGACACCATGGCACTGATCCGCTCGCTGAAACTCGGCGCGGGGGCTTTGCCCAAAGTCATCCTGGTGGGCAAGGACGGCGAGAAGAA
Source organism: Pseudomonas sp. NPDC099000 (assembly GCF_044759925.1). Lineage (NCBI taxonomy): Bacteria > Pseudomonadati > Pseudomonadota > Gammaproteobacteria > Pseudomonadales > Pseudomonadaceae > Pseudomonas > Pseudomonas sp. NPDC099000. The sequence goes on along the minus strand of NZ_JBIWAF010000018.1, from coordinate 78,037 downwards.
GTTCGAGAGCTCGGGGGATGAATCAAAGTCGGTCGACTTGAAGAAGATTTTCGACACCATCGATGCCTTGCCGGCGACTGAAAAAGAAGCCGCACCGCCGTCGGTCACAACGCCCGTGGTTACCGAACCGGCCGCCAAAGGCGCCAACGGCGCAAAACCGGGCAAACCCGCCAAACCGACCAAGCCCCCGGAAATGCCGGATGATTGAACGCCTACTAACCCCTGTGCAAGCGAGCCTGCTCGCGATAGCGGTGGGAGCGGGGCCACTGCGCCGCGCGTGTTGATTTGATGGATGTGATCGGACGACGATTGCGGCCGCAGTAACGACAATGGGCGACCTCAAGGGGTCATCCATTTTTTTTGGCTGTGCAGGTCTCTGTAGCAGCTGCCGAGCCTGCGAGGCTGCGTTCGACTGCGAAGCAGTCGTGAAATCAGGCACTGCGGTCTATCAGGTAAACCGCGTGTGCAGGATTTAAGACTGCTTCGCAACCGAACGCAGCCTCGCAGGCTCGGCAGCTGCTACAAAAAATCAGGTGTTACGCGGGGCGGCGTATTGGTTTCATTGGTCTCGGAAATTTCCTGCAAGTCCTGTCGGACTTCATGAACTGGTTTCTGTCAGAGCGCACCGTTAGCCTTCGTCAGCCACCGCAACCATCGCGGTCGGACGTGGGAGTCCGCAACATTGAGGGATCCAGGGACGAAATAACCAATGGCCAGAAAGGAGCCTCGTCTATGAAGAAGTTCGGCAAAAATGATCCGCAACGCCCAACCGACGCCACTCACCTGAAGCTTGTCCGGCTGGGCGAAACGGCCGAGCGCGACACCCGCATTCGAGTGCGCAAGCCCAGGCGTTCCGTCCCGATCAACCAGATCCTCACGATTGCTCCGGGCGTCGACACCCTCACTCTCTTGCATCAGGCCAGCGAAACCCTTGCGTCCCTGAATGCGGTGCTTGTGAATTTTGCCGTCAAGCTGGATGGCAAGAACCGGGTGATGCTGGGGGCGATTCAGCAGTTGGCGGGGATTGCGGAGTTGTTGGTGAATCAGGCCCGGGACAATCTTGATCCGAGGAACGATGCGCCTGACGCTCCTACGCCGACCCGGCATTGAGTGAACGCAAAAACGACAACGGGCGACCTCAAAGGAGGTCGCCCATTTTATTGCCCAAACGGTATTTGTAGCAGCTGCCGAGCCTGCGAGGCTGCGTTCGGCTGCGTAGCAGTCGTGATCCGGTGTATGCGGTTTGTCTGAAAGTATTAGGTGGCCGTTTTACGACTGCTTCGCAGCCGAACGCAGCCTCGCAGGCTCGGCAGCTGCTACAGGCGCCCGTGTTGCTCTGGGTTATTCCGTCAGGGCACTCAATATATTGTGAGCAATCCTGATTCGCTCGGCGTTCGGGTAATTCTTGTTCGCCAGAATCACGATGCCGATATCTTTCGAAGGCACGAACGCGACATAAGCGCCGAAACCACCTGTCGACCCGGTCTTGTTGAACCATGCCGCGTCTTGCGCAGGTTGCGGCGGGTTCAGCCACTGGACTTTATGCGCCTGCATCGCCATCTCCGTCGAGTTGCCACTCAGCAACGTATCGAGGCTGACCGGATAACGGTAATGCTCCCAACCCAACCCCTGCGTCATCTCGCCCACGGTGTAGTAACCGCTGTGAGTGAGGGCAATCGCTTGCTGCAATGGCTTCTCCAGCGTTGCCGGTTTCAGGTTCGCTTCAACATAACGAAGCAAATCTGCCGCGCTGGTTTTCACGCCATACGCCTCCGAATCCAGCGCGCCCGGGCTCACCCGCACCGGTTTGCCCTCCTTGTTGTAACCCTGGGCGTATAGCCCCATCTGATCCTGCGGCACCTTGAGGTAGGTGTGCTTGAGGCCGAGGTTGGGCAGCAGGTTTTTTTCCATCAAATCATCGAAGGGCTGGCCCATGCTTTTGGCTGCCAGATAACCGGACAGCCCCAGGCTTGGGTTCGAATACTGACGGTGGGTGCCCGCGGCATAAACCGGTTTCCACTGTTTGAAATAGGCGAGCATTTTGTCCGGGTGATCGGCCTCGTCAGGGAACTGCAGTGGCAACCCGCCAGCGGTGTAAGTGGCGAGTTGCAACACGCTGATGGTGTCGAACGCACTGCCGCGCAACTCAGGCCACACCTGGCTGGCCCGGTCAGACAAAGACAGTTTGCCGGTGGCCTGGGCGTAGGCAGCCAACGTGGTGGCAAAGGTTTTACTGACTGAACCGATTTCGAACAGGGTGTCTTTGCTGACGGGTTTACCGTCCTCTTTCGACGCCACACCGTAGTTAAAGTAATGCTGCTGACCCTTCAAGGTGATCGCAACCGAGACGCCAGGGATATTCTGTTGTTGCATGACCGGCCCGATGGCTGCTTTCACCAGAGCGTCGAGTTGATCGTCGGATTTTGTTGCGGCCATACAGTGACTTGCGCCGAGCAACACGGCGAAAGCGCTGAGGGACGCCAGTCTTGGCAGATGAAATTTGTACATGATTGGAACCACTCTCCATGAGTTGCCATTACTTTAACCGCTACACTCCGAACGGATCCAACACCGGACGGCTGACGGGCGCGCCAAATCTAGGCAGTCGGGCGAGAATCGACAAACGACTATATTTCGGGTTAGCCATTAGAAAAATTTGGGAGTGGGCATGATTCGTCCTCATCTGCCGCTGAATGCATTGCGCGCCTTCGAGGCATCCGCGCGCCATTTGAGCTTCACTCGGGCGGCGGTGGAGTTGTTCGTTACGCCAGCAGCGGTCAGTCATCAAGTCAAAAGCCTTGAAGCCCAGCTTAACGTGACGCTGTTCAAACGCTTGCCCCGCGGCTTGATGCTGACCAGTGAAGGCGAAACCTTGTTGCCAGTGTTGCGCGAGTCCTTCGACCGGATTGCCGAAACCCTTGAGCGTTTCGAGGGCGGGCATTTTCGTGAAGTGTTGACCGTGGGCGCCGTGGGGACGTTTGCGGTGGGTTGGCTGTTGCCACGGCTGGCGGACTTTCAGTCGAAACATCCGTTCATAGATTTGCGCCTGTCGACCAACAACAACCGGGTGGACGTGGCTGCCGAAGGCCTGGATTACGCCATCCGGTTTGGCGCTGGAGCCTGGCACGGGATCGAGGCGTTAAAGCTGATCGAGGCGCCGTTGTCGGTGCTCTGCGTCCCGGAAATAGCCGGGCAGTTGCGAGAGCCCGCCGATCTGCTCAAGCAGACGCTGTTGCGTTCCTATCGCACGGACGAGTGGTCCGAGTGGTTTCTGGCCGCCGGGTTGCCGGCCAATACGCCGGCGCCCAAGAGCATCGTCTTCGACTCCTCGCTGGCCATGATGGAGGCGGCGCTACAAGGCGCCGGCATTGCCTTGGCGCCACCGCTGATGTTCGCCCGGCAACTGGCGGCAGGGGCGATCGAGCAGCCGTTCGACATCGGCATCACCACTGGCAGCTATTGGCTGACGCGCTTGCAGTCGCGGGCTGAAACGTCGGCGATGGCGATGTTCAAGGAGTGGCTGCTGCAAGCTTCGGGCTGATACAAAACCCTGTGGGAGTGAGCCTGCTCGCGATGAGGCCATAACATTCAACTTCATCATTGACTGTTACACCGCCATCGCGAGCAGGCTCGCTCCTACAAGGGGTTGGCGATTTTCACAAAGTCCGGCAACAACCCCGCTCCCACAGGGAATGAGGTGGTTTCGAAGAATTAGCGCACCAGACTCGGCCGCTTGTTATCGAACTTCCACCCCGGAATCAGAAACTGCATCGCCACGCTGTCATCCCGCGCACCCAGCCCCATGCCTTTGTACAACTCATGAGCCTTGGCCAACTGATCCAGATCCAGCTCAACCCCCAATCCCGGTTTCTTCGGCACCTGCACGCAACCACCAACGATTTGCAACGGAGCCTTGGTCAGGCGCTGCCCGTCCTGCCAGATCCAGTGCGTGTCGATTGCAGTAATTTCCCCCGGTGCGGCCGCCGCGACATGGGTGAACATGGCCAGGGAAATATCAAAGTGGTTGTTGGAATGAGAGCCCCAGGTCAGCCCCCATTCGTGGCACATCTGCGCCACGCGAACCGAACCCTGCATCGTCCAGAAATGCGGGTCGGCCAGGGGAATGTCCACCGATTGCAGCTGGATCGCGTGACCCATTTCCCGCCAGTCGGTGGCGATCATGTTGGTCGCGGTTTTCAGGCCTGTGGCACGGCGAAACTCGGCCATGACTTCACGACCCGAATACCCGTTTTCCGCCCCGCACGGATCTTCGGCGTAAGCGAGCACGTGATGCTGATCGCGGCACAGTCGAATGGCTTCTTTGAGTGACCACGCACCATTCGGGTCGAGGGTAATGCGCGCGTCAGGGAACCGTTCGGCCAGCGCGGTGACGGCTTCGATTTCCTCGTCGCCGCTGAGCACGCCGCCCTTGAGCTTGAAGTCCTTGAAGCCGTAGCGAGCGTGCGCGGCCTCGGCCAGGCGCACCACGGCGTCGGCGGTCATGGCTTTGTCGTGGCGCACGCGAAACCAGTCATTGTCGGCCTCCGGTTCGCTGCGATAGGCCAAGTCGGTTTCGTTGCGGTCACCGACATAAAACAGATAACCGAGCATCTTCACTTCGTCCCGCTGCTGGCCTTCACCGAGCAGCGCCGCAACCGGCACGTCCAGATGCTGACCGAGCAAGTCGAGGAGGGCGGCTTCCAGGCCCGTGACCGCGTGAATGGTGATGCGCAGGTCGAACGTCTGCAAACCGCGACCGCCGGCATCGCGATCGGCGAAGGTCTGGCGCACCTGATTGAGGATCTTCTGATACGTGCCGATGGGGCTGCCGACCACCAGTGAACGTGCATCTTCGAGCGTCTGGCGAATGCGCTCGCCACCCGGCACTTCGCCGACCCCGGTGTGACCGGCGTTGTCCTTGAGGATCACGATGTTGCGGGTGAAAAACGGGCCGTGGGCGCCGCTCAGATTGAGCAGCATGCCGTCATGACCGGCCACCGGCATCACTTGCATGCTGGTGATGATCGGGGCTTTGGCGGTGTCTTGTGGGTTCATTGTCTTGTCCTTCAAAACAGAGATTCAGGCGTGATTGGGCGCTGGTTTGCCCAGGGCAACGGCAGGTGCGGTTTTCGGTGTATTACGCGCGGCGAAGACGATGATCGCGGCGATGATCGACGTTGCGGCCAAGCCGTACAGCCCGCCCTGAATGGAACCGGTGTGTTCTTCGAGCAGGCCGAACGTGGTCGGCGCAACGAAGCCGCCAAGGTTGCCCACCGAGTTGATCAACGCGATCACGCCCGCCGCGATTCGCGCATCCAGATAAGCCTGAGGGATCGGCCAAAACAGCGACGATGCCGACTTGAAACCCAGCGCCGCGAAGCAGATCGCCACGAAGGCGAAGATCGGCCCGCCGGTGGTGGACATGAACATCCCGGCCGCCGCGATCAGCAGGGCAGCGGCGACCCAGGCTTGCTGGTGTTTCCATTTGGCGGACAAAGTTGCGAAGGCGTACATGCCGACGATCGAGAGCAACCATGGGATCGAGTTGAACAGCCCGACCTGAATGTCGCTGAGGTCACCCATCTTCTTGATGATGCTCGGCAGCCAGAAGGTCGCGGCATAGATGGTCAGCTGGATGAAGAAGTAGATCAGGCAGAACAGGATGATCTGGCGATCCTTGAGCAGCGTGCCCAACGACGGCTTGATCGGCGTCGCCGCTTCCCGGGCCAGTTGTTCGTCATCGATGGCTTTGACCAGCGCATCTTGCTCGGCGCGGGTCAGCCATTTGGCGTCGTGGGGTTTGGAGTCCAGCCAGAACCACACGAACACGCAGAGCCCGACTGAAAACATCCCCTCGATGAAATACATCCACTGCCAGCCATGCATCCCGAATCCGCTGATCTGCAACAGCAACCCGGACAGCGGGCCGGAGATCAGTGAAGCAATGGCCGAACCGCTGAGGAAAATGGCAATTGCCTTGCCACGCTCGACGCCAGGCAGCCAGCGCGTGAAGTAATAAATCACCCCGGGAAAGAATCCCGCTTCAGCCACGCCCAGCAGGAATCGCAGGATGTAGAAGTGGGTTTCGTTCTGAATGAAGGCCATGCAAGCGGCGACCAGGCCCCAGGTCAGCATGATGCGGGTCAGCCAGATTCGCGCGCCGACTTTTTGCAGGAGGATGTTGGAAGGGACTTCGAACAGCGCGTAACCGATGAAGAACAGCCCGGCGCCAAGGCCGTAGGCGGCGGCACCAATGCCCAGGTCGTGCTCCATGTGGGCACGGACAAAGCCGATGTTCACCCGGTCGATGTAGTTGACGATGAACATGATCACGAACAGCGGCAGTACATGGCGTTTCACTTTCGAGATGGCGGATTTCAGGACCGAATCGGCGCCATCGTTTATCCCGGATATGGATGTATTCACTGCGTTATCTCCCACTGATTATTTTTATGCGGGGTGCGGCTGGGTATCGCGATGTTGATAGACATCATACAACTAGGTTTTTTCGCTGCAAGGACTCTTGTCCAGCTAAATGGCGCTATTTCTGCGGATTGTTATTCTTTTTGCGCTTCGGCTTTGTTTGGTTGATGGCGGTTTATGACCATTTGTTGAATGTTGTCATACAAGTTGTTTGTTGGTTTCTTGAGATTCCAGCCGAGCGCAGTGCTACGATTCCGTTAGCCCTGCTACCGGATGATCGCCATGCAAGAAGACTTCGACGCGCCTGCCCGCAAGCGCACCCACAACCTGGCCCATGACCTGGTGGCCAAATTGAGCCAGAGCATCTTGCTCGGGCAGATGTTGCCGGGAGACAAGCTGCCGTCGGAGAACACGATTGTTCAGGAGCACGGGGTCAGCCGCACCGTGGTGCGTGAGGCGATCTCGAAGTTGCAGGCTTCAGGCCTGGTAGAAACCCGTCACGGTATCGGCACCTTTGTGCTGGAACGTGCACCGGAGCAGGGGTTGCGATTGAATGTCGATACCGCGCTGGGGGTGCGCAGCATCCTGGAGTTGCGCATGGGCCTGGAAACCCAGGCCGCCGCGCTGGCGGCGAGCCGTCGCACCGAGCAGCAGTTGATGCAGATGCGCGAAGCGCTCGACGACTATCAAAGCCTGCTCGCCAACAACGACAGCTGCGTTGAAGCCGACAAGCGCTTCCACCTGCTGATCGCCGAAGCCACCGGCAACGTGTGCTTCACCGAAATCATGCAGCACCTGGGCAGCGCCATGATTCCGCGGACCCGGGTCAATGCCGCCGAGCGTGGCGCGGCGGATCTGAGTAAGTTGGGGCAGCTGGCCAACCTCGAGCACGAGGCGATTCTCAACGCGATCAAACGGCAAGACCCGGACGCTGCGCGCGCCGCCATGTGGCTGCACCTGACCAACAGCCGCGACCGGTTTTCAGCCGGCGTCTGACGACCGTTTGTCCAGTCGATAGCACGCCATTCCCACGCCCCTTCCAACGAGTACGGCCCAGATTTGCTGGACCTCATCAGTGAGGTGCGTCATGGCTAACAACTCAATGTTCCAGGGTGGAACACCCGATACCGACCCGACCAGACCGATGCCCGGCACCGACGAGCCGACGCTGGATCACGATGCTCCGCCCGGCAGGGACCCTTCGCTGGACCCGGCTGCCGCAGACGCCGATCGGCCTGAAGACTGGAAGGATCCGGCCGCTGACGAGGACGTACCGCCAGCGGATGAGCCAACCCCTTTATCCGATGACAGGCGATAAAAAGAACCCGGCCCAAGTGCCGGGTTTTTCTTTACTCTTCGACCTTGACCAGCGTTACCCGACTCTCGGTGCCCCCTAGCGTGGACGAGGACAGAAAGAAGTAAGCGTAGTCTTCAAGGTAGAAAATCCTGCTGTCACGTTTGAGCTTTTGGCCAAGGTCAAACTGACAGCGCAGTTCTTTGGCGGGGCCTTTCAGTTCGCTGTTGACCTGGGCTGCGTCGAGCACACGCTGCACGATGCACTGCACACTTTCCCGTTTCATTGTTTCGCCATCGAGGGTGCTTCGTTCCCGTTTGCTGGCGCGCATTTCCAATGACGCACCCACCGGCATGCGTTGCCAGTCGCCGGTGAAACTCAATTGCTGGGTATCGGTGACGGTGGATAACGGCGGTCTGTTTCGCTTGCTGTCGGTCAGCGAATATTGCTCTGCCAGTGGCAACAACCCCCTGAAACTGACGATGTACCGGCCAACTGGAGCCTTTTCCCGGCGCTCGCGCAATTGTCCGCTCTGAGCGTCGGTGTCGAACACCAGCGCATTTTCCGTGCTTGAGTTTGAAAAATATAAGAGCGTGTTATTGATGTTCGACACCGTGCGCTTGAGTGTCCGGGAGGGCGGTGCAAGCTTTAAATCGGTGATGGCTTTCAATACCGAAGCGGACACAGGTTCTATCTGGTAGCTCAGCGCAAGTTTGGCGCGGGCGGCATACGCAGGCAGTGTCGAGCGCTGCAAGGGGGCGGCGCACGCAACGTTCAGCAAGGTCTGGGTGTCCGCTCTGCCTTGAGCGAAGGCCTGTTGCGACGGGTTGTTCAGTACCCCGCCCATGGACACCCTATCATTCGGGCCAAGCTGGAATGAACTCAGTACTCGATAGGCCTTGCGTGCGCAATCGACTTCATAGCGCTCGCGTGTCTGTCCGAACAGTTGCAGGTTGGGTTTGTCGGTGAGCAGCGCGGGTTCGTCGTATCCGCCCCAGAACCGGCTGACGTTGCCCTCGGTTTTCAGGCTGTTGACGTCGATCATCACCCAGCGTGCGGCTTCAGTGCGATGGACAACGCGCCAGTCCGACGCTGCGGTGCGCCTACAGGCTTCGCTGAAGTGCGGCTTGCTGGCCAGCTCGGCTGCCAGTTCCTTGGGAATCAGAACCGTCAACGGTGTGTGCTGGTGGCTGCCATCCGTCGTTGCGATCGGGAAGTTGTCGAGGAACAGCAGTTTGACATCGGGGACCTTGCAGTCCGCTTGCAGCTGTACAACGCTCGGTAAACCATCGCGAGTGTAAGCCGGGGTGTGGACCTGATAGCTGAGCGTATCGCCGTTACGCATCACTGAGTTTTCCAGTGGCGTTTTCTTGAATACTTCTTGCACAGTCAGAACCGGCTGCCGGTAGGGCGGTGGGGCGGGAGTCGCGGGTGGCGGGCTGGCGCAACCGGACAATATCCCTAGCACACAGGCAGCAGCGAAACGGTTCATAAGCATTTCCAGGCGATGGCGTCACGTTCATGTGAACAGAGGACGTCGGCATCGCAAGGCAATTCTTTAATCGGCATGGCTCGCCGTCATGGCCGGGCGGGCTGCGTCGCGATGGCCGCAGGGCGCCGCTCCAGATTCAACGCCAACACGCTGATCAGCACCACCACCGCACCAACCCCGATCATCAACGTCGGCTGCTCGCCCAAGGCAAACGCTGCTATGGCCATGGCGGTGGGCGGAATCAGATACAGCGTCATGGTTGCCCGACTCAAATCGATGTGGGCCAGCACAAACGCCCAGGCCAGGTAGGCGAGGGCGCTGGGAAACACGCCCAAGGCAACCACGGCCATTTGCACCTGCATCGGCGCGCTGACGACTTTGCCGGCCAACCCCGGCAAATAAATCAGCAACAGCGCGGTGCCCGACCAGACCGTGTAACAGACTAGCGTCAAACCGTCGTAGCGCCCGGAATGATGCTTCTGCAACGCGAAGTAAAAACTCCACGACACCGCCGCCAGCAAGATCAGCAACCCGTGCGCATCAATGCTGCCCAGCCCGCGATCACCGGCCACCACAATCACCACGCCAATCAATCCCAATAAAACACACCCCCAGCGCCAGATGCTGACCCGGTCCTTGAACACGAACCGCGCCAGCAAGGTGCTGAACAACGGCGTCGATTGCGCCAGCACACTGGAAGCGCCGGCGCTGACACCTTGCTGGCCGATATTCAGGGCGACGTGGTGCAGGCTCACGGCAAAGAAACCGAGGACGAACAGCAACGGCAGATCGCCAAGCTTCGGCAGACGGATACCTTTGAACGCGGCCACGACGGCCATGAACACCGACGCGATCAGAAAGCGCAGCAGCGCCAGATGGCCGGGGTCGTAGGCCTGCAAGCCGATGTGGATGCCGGTCGGTGAGAAACCCCAGCAGACGACGACAAACGCCATGGCCAGGAGAATTTTGTGGGTGTGCGTTGAGGGCTTCATGGTCGATTACCGAGGGTTGATGCACCGAGTATCGGAAGCCTGACCATTCGCCACAACTGACTTATACTGCGGCAACTGTTCACTTTTGGTGATGTATGGAATTGGCGCAGATTCGCATGTTCAAGACTGTTGCCGAGGTCGGCAGCATCGCCCGGGCGGCGGAGCTGTTGCACTGCGTGCCGTCGAACATCACGGCACGCATCAAGTCGCTGGAAGCGGAACTGGGCGTGGCGCTGTTTCTGCGCGAGGGCCGAGGCTTGCGCATCAGTCCGGCGGGGCAGACGTTTCTGACTTACGCCTCGAAGATCCTGGCGCTGACCGTTGAAGCCAAACGCGCGGTGGACCCATCGGCCGAACCGTCCGGCCCGCTGCGTATCGGCGCCATCGAGTCTTCGGCTACCGGTCGTCTGCCGCGTCTGCTGGCCAAGTTTCACAAGCGCTATCCCGGCGTCGCGCTGGAGCTGACCACCGGCACCTGGAGCCAACTGCTCGATGACACGCTCAATCATCGGCTCGACGGCGCGATCGTCGCGGTGGATGTGGAGCGCGCACAGCTCAAGCGCACGCCGATGTACCGCGAAGAGCTGCTGCTGATTGCCTCGACATCGCTGGGGCCGGTGCGTGCTATCGCAGACTTGCAGGACAAGACCGTGTTCATGTGGCCCCCAGGCTGTCCTTACCGCGCGGCACTGGAACACTGGTTGCTGCGCCAAGGGCAGGCGCTGCCGATTGTCAGCCTGGCCAGTTATGGCGCGATTGTCGGGTGTGTCAGCGCCGGGGCCGGTGTCGCACTCGTACCCAAAGGGGTGTTTGATCAGTACGCCAAAGGAGCGGGGTGCGCGGGGTTTGAGTTCCCTGAGCTGACGGCCATCGACAACCTGTTTTACTGGCATGAAAACGCCGGGGTTCACCCGGCGCGGGAAGCGTTTGTGACGATGTTGCGTGAGGAGTTCGCGTAGGCGCGGGCGCAGACTGCGTTCTTTGGTACGGATCTACAGGCTGACATCCCGCATCAACAACCCGAACCGCAAATCCACCGCATCCGGAATCGGCACATACACCGTATGCCCATCCCCTGGCGCGACGTCGATCGGCTCGCCTTTGATGTTCTGCAATTGATGCAGATCAAACTGGAAATTACCCTGGGGCGTCATCAGTTCCATGTGATCCCCCAGGTTAAACCGGTTTTTTACCTTCACTTGCGCCAAACGATCACGACGCTCACCGGTCAACTCGCCAACAAACTGCTGGCGCTCTGAAACCGAGCTGCCGTGCTGGTAGTTCTGGTATTCGTCATGCACATGCCGACGCAGGAAACCTTCGGTGTAGCCGCGCTGGGCCAGGGACTCCAGGTCTGTCATCAGGCTGCGATCAAACTCGCGACCGGCCACGGCATCATCAATCGCGCGGCGATAGACCTGCGTGGTGCGTGCGCAATAGAAGTGCGATTTGGTCCGGCCTTCGATCTTCAGCGAGTGCACGCCCATCTGCGTCAGCCGCCCGACATGCTGCACGGCGCGCAGGTCCTTGGCGTTCATGATGTAAGTGCCGTGCTCGTCCTCGAAGGCCGGCATCAATTCGTCCGGGCGATTGGCTTCCTGCAACAGGAACACCTGATCGGTCGGCGCGCCGATGCCCAGGGTCGGTTCAGGCTGGAAGTGCTGAACGATTTCACCGAGCTGATTTTCCGTGGCTTGTGTAGCCGAATACTTCCAGCGACAGGCGTTGGTGCAACTGCCCTGATTGGCATCGCGCTTGTTCAGGTAGCCCGACAACAGGCAGCGGCCGGAATAGGCCATGCACAACGCGCCATGGACAAAGACCTCCAGTTCCATCGCCGGGACTTGCTGGCGGATCTCGGCGATTTCTTCCAGCGACAGCTCCCGAGAAAGGATGATCCGGCTCAAACCCTGTTGCTGCCAGAACTCGACACTGGCCCAGTTCACCGTATTGGCCTGTACCGACAGGTGGATCGGCATGTGCGGGAAGTGCCGGCGTACCAGCATGATCAAACCGGGGTCGGACATGATCAGCGCGTCCGGCGCCATGGCAATCACGGGTGCCAGGTCGTTGAGGAAGGTCTTGAGCTTGGCGTTGTGCGGCGCAATGTTCACCACCACATAGAAGCGTTTGCCTTGTGCCTGCGCCTCGCGAATACCGAGCGCAAGGTTGGCGTGATCAAATTCGTTGTTGCGCACCCGCAGGCTGTAACGCGGCTGGCCGGCGTAGACCGCATCGGCACCGTAGGCGAAGGCGTAGCGCATGTTTTTCAAGGTGCCGGCAGGGGCGAGCAGTTCTGGAGCAAGGAGCGTCATGGCAGTGTCGATCGCAAAAGCCCGCGAGGGTAATCGGCTTGCCCGCGGGGTTCATTGATCTGGATCTATGCTTGATGAACAAACGGATGGCACTCGCGCGAACCGTGGCGGACTAAGCATCAGCACGGCTCTTCAATACAAGAGCGCACTGACATGGATCGGACATGAACGAAGAGACGGTACACAACAAATCACTGGTGATCTTGCTCGGGGTGGTCACCGCTGCTTTTATCTGGATTTTGCTGCCGTTCTACGGTGCGGTGTTCTGGGCGGTGATCCTCGGGATTCTGTTCGCGCCGCTGCAACGCCGGATACAACTGAAGTTCGGCAGGCAGCGCAACCTGACGTCGTTGCTCACCCTGAGCATCTGCCTGTTGATCGCGATTCTGCCGGTGATCATCCTCAGCATCTTGCTGGTCCAGGAAGGGGCGTCGCTTTACAAGAGCATCGAAAGCGGCGAACTGGACATCGCGGGCTATGTGACGCATTTCAAGCACAGCTTGCCGCCGTACTTCCAGCATTTGCTGGATCGGGCCGGGATCGGCGAGCTGGACGGGCTGCGGGAGAAAATTATCAAGAGTGCGGTGACGGGCAATGAGTTTGTCGCCACGCAAGTGTTCAGTTTCGGTCAGGGCACGTTCGATTTTGTGGTGGGTTTTTTCATCATGCTCTACCTGCTGTTCTTCTTCCTGCGAGACGGCGCGGAACTGGCGCGTAAAGTTCGCTCCGCCATCCCGCTGCAGGAGAGCCAGAAACGCCGCTTGCAGCTCAAGTTCAATCGCGTGGTTCGGGCGACCGTAAAGGGCAACCTGCTGGTGGCGATCACACAAGGCGCGTTGGGTGGTTTGATTTTCTGGTTTCTGGATATTCCGAGCGCATTGCTCTGGGCGGTGTTGATGGCGTTTCTGTCGCTGTTACCAGCAGTGGGGGCGGGAATTGTCTGGGCGCCGGTGGCGGCATTTTTCCTGTTCGCCGGGGCGATCTGGCAGGGCGTGGTGCTGGTGTTGTTCGGGATTTTTGTGATCGGCCTGGTGGATAACGTGCTGCGACCGATCCTGGTGGGCAAGGACACGAAGATGCCGGACTATCTGATCCTCATCTCGACCCTGGGTGGCCTGGCGATTTTCGGCCTGAACGGCTTTGTCATCGGGCCGCTGATCGCGGCGCTGTTCATGTCGAGCTGGGCGATCTTCATCGAAACCAAGCCAAGGGTTCAGCTGCCTTAAGCGCTGAACCGCCCCTGGCCGATTTTTTGCGACAGTGCCTTGGCGGCAGGCAGCGAAGTGAGCGGCCCGCTGATCGGTTCGCCGTCCTGCACCAGATACCAACAGGCGAGCAATCCTAGCTCTCTGAGCGGTGCGGGAACGGCGCTGCCGATTACGGACATGATTTGAACCTGGGACATAAATACCTCCATCAATCGATGGAGCTACCTTACGGATCTGCCACTCGAACGGACAATCAACACTTTCGATAGTCGTCATTGATGCCAGTGAGTCTTGGGTTCAGTCGACCACCAGATCAAGCATATGGACCACTTCCTGTTCGTTGAGCAGGCCTTTGCGCACCAGGTTTTCTGCCAGCAGCGAAAGAAACTTGGCGCTGCGATGGCCTTCCAGGTGCTTGAGTTCGGTCAAAGCGTTGTACACCTTGCTGGAAGTGCACAAGCCGACAATGCGGTGCGGGTTTTGCGTGGGCATGAGGTCGTCCTTGTTTTTATCAACCTGTTGTTTACGCACAGATCCAAGCTTGCGGACCTTGCATGACATAAATATGACCGTTTTTCCCGATACGGGGGAAGGGCGGTCGAGTCAATCTTGCCAACATGAACCGTCAACACTGTCCCGACAGCGACCTTGACGCGATTTTTCGAGACCTTCGCCGACGAACGGTCACAAAAAAGCCCCGCTGATAAGGCGGGGCCTGATGAGGCTTTTACCAGCGGCCATAACCGTGGGGAGGGCCGTAGTAACCGCGCGGTGGACCGTAATAACCACGGGGCGGGCCGTAGTAAACCGGCGGTGGCGCGTAGTAGACCGGTTGCTGCACGTAGACCGGCGCAGGCTGGTAATAAACCGGAGGCGGTTGTTGCACGTAAACCGGCTGTGGCTGAACGTACACCGGTTGCTGTACATAGACCGGCCGGTTGCTGTTGATGATGGCCGAGCCGACGATTGCCGAACCAACGATCGCGCCAAATACCGCTGGACCCTGCCAACCGTGACCGCCGCCAGCCTCTGCCTGCCCTGTGATAGCAAGAGCACCGAGCAGCAAGGCAACTGTGGGGATTTTACGGATCATGATAATTCCTCGGTTCTTCGACCCGGCGCTTGTGTCTGCAATAGACCCAAGGATTGTCGCGGGGATACAGCTAAGACAGCTTTTTTTTGAAATTCAGCACAGCCGCTGGGTAAATTTTGTGTAAGGTCTGTACCGGCTTCTTTACGGGCCTGGAGAACCTGCTCAGGCACGCCGTAATGATCGATCAGAACACGATGGAATGGCTAATCCCGTCCATCTGAAAGTGCTTTTGAAGGAGATATTTCATGCAGATGAACCCCAATCGAGACACCCAGCTGTGCATGTCGCTTTCCGGGCGCCCCGGCAATTTCGGCCTGCGGTTTCACAATCATCTGTATGAACAGTTGGGCCTGAATTTTTACTACAAGGCGTTCAGCAGTCAGGATCTTCCGGGTGCGGTTGGCGGCATTCGTGCACTGGGTATTCGTGGCTGCGGCGTGTCGATGCCGTTCAAGGAAGCCTGCATTGCGCTGGTCGATGAACTGGACGCGTCGGCGGCAGCCATTCAATCGATCAACACCATCGTCAACACCAACGGCCACCTCAAGGCCTACAACACCGATTACATCGCCATCGCCCAGTTGCTTGAAACCCATCAGGTGCCGAAGGAATCGACCTTTGCCCTACGCGGCAGCGGCGGCATGGCCAAAGCCGTGGCCAGCGCCTTGCGCGATGGTGGCTATAAAAACGGCCTGATCGTGGCTCGTAACGAGCGCGCCGGGCGGACGTTGGCTGAATCCCTGGGCTATCAGTGGCAGGCTGAACTGGGCACTCAGCGCCCGCAGATGGTGATCAACGTCACGCCGATCGGCATGAGCGGTGGACCTGAGGCCGATCAACTGGCGTTCGACGCTGAAACCATCGCTGCTGCCGAGACTGTCTTCGATGTGGTGGCGATTCCCTCGGAAACACCGCTGATCGTGCGCGGTCGTGCCGAGGGCAAGCGCGTCATTACCGGGCTGGAAGTGATCGCGATCCAGGCGCTGGAGCAGTTTGTCCTGTACACCGGCGTGCGGCCGACGGATGAGCAGTTCAAGAAAGCGGTGGAGTTTGCTCGGGGCTGAACCCTCCAGTTCTCTGTTGATTGTACTGGCGCCATCGCGAGCAGGCTCGCTCCTACAGTGGATTGGCGTCGTACACGTATTTTGTGTCCGACAGTGACACCTGTGGGAGTGAGCCTGCTCGCGATGGGCGCAACTCGGTCTCCGGGCTAGCCCATTCAGTTGCCACAACATTCCCCGCCTATACTCCCCGCCAGCAAGCAAAGACTTGCCGCCCCCAAAAACAAACCGTGCCTGAGGTTTCCATGCATCCCCCCATTCTCAACCTGAATCAGGTCGAACTTGAACCATTGCCCGAAGCCCTGGCGCCCACCGGTGAAACCGCCGGCCGCTATCAGCAGAAATTGGCCCGGGTCGGCCAGCAACTGGGTGCGCAAAAACTTGGTTATCGGCTGTACGTGCTGGAGCCAGGCATGCGAGGCAGCCCGTTCCACAGTCATCGGGTCAACGAGGAGATGTTTTACGTCGTGGCCGGGGAAGGGGAGGTGCGCCTCGGTGCCGAGCGTTTTCCGATTCGCGCCGGGGACGTGATCGCCTGCCCGCCGGGCGGTCCTGAAGCCGCGCACCAGATCATCAACAACAGCAAGGGCGAACTGCGCTACCTGGCGGTCAGCACCCAGCAATCGCCGGAGATTTGCGAATACCCCGACTCCGGCAAATACGTGGTGATGGACGACTTCAAGGTCGACGCCGAAGGCAATGCCTCAGGCTTCGTCGCCATCGCCCGACCAGGCGACGGCGTGGATTACTGGGACGGCGAGTAGCACTCCTTTTGTAGGGGCGAGGCTTGCCCGCGAAGGCGATTTTCAATTCGACGATAATGTTGGATGTTGAATCGCTTTCGCGGGCAAGCCTCGCTCCTACAGGCCACAGTGGTGGTTATTCGAGGCGAGCCAGGCGTTCCTCCAGCGCTGCAATCCGCGCTTCCAGCTCTTCGATTCGCTCAACCGATACACCGCTACCGGCACCGCGTTCGGCCGGGTTATGCCGGGCCGCGAGGATGACTTCGATATCCGCCGGATCACCCAACGCGTGTATATAGCGGTCTTCGCGCTGCCCGGCCTGACGCGGAATCAACAACGCCAGCCCCCGAGCAATCAACCGTTCCAGTTGATGCACTACCTGTTCGGCGTCTTCAAAATCATGCATGCGGCCGCTGCGGGTCAGCAGTTCATTGACCGTCTGCGGCCCCCGCAGAAACAGCAATCCCGCCAGAATCACCTGGGCCGGCACCAGTTCCAGCGCCTTGTCGACCTTGTGCTCCCAGCGATCGGCACGGCTGCCCATCACCAGTTTGGTAAAGCCGCGACCTTCGAGGGCGCGCAGGCTCTGGCCGACCTGGCCCTGGGTCAGGTTCATCACTGGTTCGCGACTGGTTTTCTGGTTGCAGGCAATCACTAGCGCATTGAGGGTCAGCGGATAGGTTTCCGGGCTGGTGGCCTGCTTCTCGATCAACGAGCCCAGAATGCGGATTTCCGTGCTGTTGAGGCGCGGCTCGTCGAAGGTCGTCTCTTGCTCAGTGCTCATTATTCTGCGTCCTTTCCCGGTTTCATATTCTTCTCCTGCCGGCATGCACTTTAAATCGGCGTGCGCCAATGGCAACTGAATTCGTCGCTCCAGCTTTGAAACGGTCATAAAACCTACATCAAGCCATAACGCTATTTTTACAATCTGGCGGGCACCGTGTGCATGGTTGCGGACCACTGCCGCACATGACCGGCGCGACGCCACGGCGTATCGACGACGTCACTGGCCTTAACCATTTCACCCTGGAGCAAGGCATGGAGCTGACGTTGGTATCGACCCGTAATAATGCGCTCATCGGCGTGGCCCCGCTATGACCGTTCTAGTCACCGGCGCCGCAGGATTCATCGGCTTTCACACGGTCAAGCGCCTGTGTGAGCAAGGTATTGATGTGGTCGGCATCGATAATCTAAACGACTACTACAGCGTGGAACTCAAACACGCACGGCTCAAGGAGCTGAGCGCCTTGTCCGGTTTTCATTTCAAGGTGCTGGACATTGTCGACAAGCCAGCCTTGATAACCTTGTTCAAGGATCACGGTTTCACCGAGGTCATCCATCTGGCTGCCCAAGCCGGTGTTCGCTACTCGCTGGACAGCCCGGACGTTTATGCGCAATCGAACCTGGTGGGTTTTCTGAATGTGCTGGAAGCCTGCCGACACTATCGCCCCAAGCATCTGATTTATGCGTCGAGCAGCTCGGTGTACGGCACCAACAGCAAAATGCCTTTTAGCGTTGAAGATGCCGTCGATCACCCGATTTCGCTGTATGCCGCCAGCAAACGCGCGAATGAGCTGATGGCTCACAGCTATTGTCACCTTTATGGACTCAAGGCCAGCGGCCTGCGGTTTTTTACCGTTTACGGACCTTGGGGGCGCCCTGACATGGCGCTGTTCAAATTCACCCACGCGATCCTCAACGACAAACCAGTCGACCTTTACAACCAGGGCCAGATGTCGCGCGACTTCACCTACATCGACGACATCGTCGAAAGCATTGCGCGCCTGCGCCCACGACCGCCGTTGCCGGACAGCCCCGGCGAGGGTGCCAACCGGATTTACAACATCGGCCGCGGCATGCCGGTGGCGCTGCTGGATTTCGTCGGCTGCCTTGAGTCGACGTTAGGGATTCAGGCCCGACGCAACTTTCTGCCGCTCCAGGCGGGCGACGTGGTCAAGACCTGGGCGGACGTGTCGGCATTGGCACAGTGGGTCGATTTCCGTCCGCAAGTGACGGTTGAAACCGGCGTCGCGGAATTCGTGAAGTGGTATCGCCACTTTTATCAGAGATGAAATGTTGGCCCTCGATCATAAAAATCCAGGGTAATAGGGGCCTCTATGAGCCAAGACATATTTGTATCCGTGCTGATTCCGGCAAAGAACGAAGCGAACAATCTCAAATCGCTGCTTGAAGAAATCCGTATCGCACTGGTCGATGAGGCGTATGAAATCATTGTCGTGGACGACGGCAGTACTGACGCCACTTTGCAGGAACTGCGACAGAGCAAATACAGTGGCTTGAGCACGTTGCGCATCCTGCGCCACGAGCGTTCGCTGGGGCAGAGCACTTCGCTCTACCATGCGGCGCTCGCCGCCCGGGGCCAATGGCTGGCCACGCTCGATGGCGACGGTCAGAACGACCCGGCGGATATTCCCGGCATGCTGGCGTTGGTGCGCAGTGAGCTGGCCATTGTCGACCTTCAATTGGTCGCCGGGCACCGGGTCAACCGCCGCGATAGCGCGAGCAAGCGCTGGGCCTCGCGGTTTGCCAACGGGCTGCGCAGCCGCATGCTCAAGGACCAGACGCCCGACACGGGTTGCGGGTTGAAACTGATCCAGCGGGCCGCGTTTCTGCGCTTGCCGTACTTCGACCATATGCACCGCTTCATTCCTGCGCTGATCCAGCGCCACAACGGCCGCATGATCACCCACCCGGTCAATCATCGACCGCGCACGGCCGGGGTCTCCAAATACGGCAACATCGACCGCGCCCTGGTGGGCATTCTCGATCTGGTCGGCGTCTGGTGGCTGATCAAGCGCACGCGACTGAACAGCCATGCGCAGGAGATGGAAGGATGAACCTGTCCCGCGAGACCCTGTGGCTGGTGGTCGGTTTCAGTGGCCAGATCGCCTTTACCGGACGCTTTGTCCTGCAGTGGCTGTACAGCGAATACAAAAAACGCAGCGTGATTCCGGTGAGCTTCTGGTACCTCAGCATCGTCGGCAGTGCGCTGTTGTTCGCTTACGCCATTTATCGACAGGACCCGGTGTTCATCGCCGGTCAGGCGTTCGGCTTTATCGTGTATTTGCGCAACCTGCAATTGATTGCCCGCAGCAAAACCTTGAAGGACTGAACCGTGCGCCGAACCCTGTCACCCAGCGTTGAATGTCTGGGACTGATGTTGCTTGCTCTTTTACTGGTAGGCGCAGGACTCGGCCTGCGTCAGCCGCAGAATGTCGACGAGGAGCGATTCCTCGGTGTTGCGCTGGAGATGCTGCACAACGGTTCTTGGTTGATTCCGCACCGAGCCGCCGAAATCTACGGCGATAAACCACCGATTTTCATGTGGACGGTGGCGTTTTTCACCTGGATCACCGGGATGCCCGCCCTTGCCCTTTATATTCCGGGGCTTTTGTCGGCCACATCGGTCACGGCCATGCTCTACGACTTGGGCCGAAGGCTATGGAATCAGCGTGCCGGGCGGACGGCTGCGCTCCTGTACCTGGCGACGTATCAGACGTACAGCATTTTGCGGACCGGTCAGATCGACAGTTTTCTGATTCTGTTTACCTCGCTGGGGCTGTACGGCCTGGTGCGTCATCTGCTGCTTGGGCCGGCCTGGCGTTGGTTTTACGTTGGGTGCGCGGCCATGGGGATTGGTGTGATCACCAAAGGGGTCGGCTTCGTCCCGGCATTGATGTTGATTCCGTATGCCTACGCAGTGCGCAAAGGCTGGCCCGGAGTGGTGGCCATGCCGGGCGCGGCGCGCAAGTGGTGCCTGGGTTTTTTGGTAGTGCTTGGCGCGATCGCGATCTGGTTGCTGCCCTTGGCGGTGTCCATCGTATTCAATGGCGCCGCTGACGAAATCGCCTATGCGCGGGAAATTCTTCTGCGCCAGACGGCGGGGCGCTATGCGGCAGCCTGGGATCATCGAGAACCGTTCTGGTATTTCTTCGTCAACGTCATCCCGCAATATTGGCTGCCGCTGGTGCTCGCGCTGCCATGGCTGGTGCCCGCCTGGAGCCGGCAACTGCGCAAGCGCGACGGACGAGTGCTGGTGTTGCTGGGGTGGGTCGTGCTGGTTGTGCTGTTTTTCTGTCTGAGCAGCGGCAAGCGCAAGTTGTACATCTATCCGGCGCTGCCGGGGCTGGTGCTGATCGCTGCGCCGCTGATTCCATGGTTGTTCAAGCGCTGGTTCAGCCAGCGCCCACGGGGTTGGCGGGTATTTCAGGTGGTGACCGTGGCCTGGTTCACGCTGTGGTTTGGCCGCGGTTTTATCGAGCCGGTCAAGGACGGACCCAATCCTCACAAGGCACTGATGCTGCAAGCAGCGCAGATGACCCAAGGCGCGGACCTGGTGTTGGTCAACTGGCGCGAGGGCCATTGGTTGTTTGCCCGACAGCCGATCGTTCATTTCGGAATGACCCGTTCCACGGTCGAACAAGCGGCGCAATGGTTGCGCGAACACCGTCAGTCATACGCGTTGGTGCCGGATGAACTGCTCAGCCAGTGCTTCAATCCCCAGGCAGCCCATGAGCTGGGGGAGACCTCGCGTGCGCAATGGTCGATCGTCGGTGCCGATGCCGATAACGGTCGTTGTCATCCTGGCCCGCCCGCCACTATCTATCGCTTCACCTGGGACCGCGCATCGCTATAATCGCCCCACGTTTCCCTCCTGTCACCACACGAGACTGTCATGACCATTTCCCTGTACGCCGCTTCCGTTCCTGTTTTCAAACAAATGCTCAACGCTTTGAGCGACGTTCTGAACAAGGCCGAGGCCCACGCCACCGCCAAGAACATCGATCCGAACGCGTTCCTGCAAGCCCGTCTGTACCCGGACATGTTCCCGCTGGTGCGTCAGGTGCAGATCGCCGTTGATTTCGCCAAAGGCGTTTCCTCGCGCCTAGCCGAGATCGAAGTGCCGAAGTACGACGACACCGAAACCACCTTCGCTGAACTGCAAGCCCTGATCGCCAAGGTTCTGGCTTACATCGGCGAGATCAAGCCCGAGCAGATTGACGGCAAGGAAGGCATCGAGATCGTGACGCGTCCAGGCACCCCTAAAGAGAAGCGCTTCAGTGGCCAGGCTTACTTGCTGACCTACGGCCTGCCGCAGTTCTTCTTCCACGTCACCACCACTTACGCACTGCTGCGTCACAACGGTGTGGAAGTGGGCAAGCGCGATTACATGGGCGCGTTCTAAACCGCCCGCGCACAAAAAAGCCCGCCAAGGTGCAAGCCTTGGCGGGCTTTTTGTTTGACTCTACGGATCAGGGGATATCGTGCTCGGCGGCTCACGCCAAACCTGTAGGAGCCAGGCTTGCCTGCGAAGGCGTCATTGAGATCGCCTTCGCCGGCAAGCCTGGCTCCTACAAGGGGCGGTGTTACGCCAGACGTTCTGCTTTCGCTTCTTCACCGAGGCAAGCCGCGGCAGTGAATAGCACGTCAGTGGAGGAGTTCAGCGCAGTCTCCGCAGAATCCTGCAACACACCAATAATGAAACCCACCGCCACCACCTGCATGGCGATTTCACTCGGAATACCAAACAGGCTGCACGCCAGCGGAATCAGCAACAACGAACCGCCGGCCACGCCTGAAGCGCCACACGCGCAGATCGCCGCCACCACACTGAGCAGAATGGCCGTCGGGATATCCACGGCGATGCCCAAGGTATGCACGGCCGCCAGGGTCAGCACGGTGATGGTGATCGCCGCGCCGGCCATGTTGATGGTGGCGCCGAGCGGGATCGACACCGAATAGGTGTCTTCGTGCAGGCCCAGGCGCTTGCTCAATTCCAGATTGACCGGAATATTCGCCGCCGAGCTGCGGGTAAAGAACGCGGTGATGCCACTTTCCCGCAGGCAGGTCAGCACCAGCGGATACGGATTGCGACGCAGTTTCCAGAACACAATCACCGGGTTCATCACCAGCGCCACAAACAGCATGCAGCCCAGCAGCACGGCGAGCAGATGCAGGTAACCGATCAACGCGCCGAAGCCGGAGGTGGCGAGGGTCGACGCGACGAGGCCGAAGATCCCCAGAGGCGCGAAACGAATCACCAGGCGCACGATCAGGGTCACGCCATTGGACAGGTCGCCGAGCACCTCACGAGTCGTGTCGCCGGCATGGCGAATCGCAACGCCCATGCCAATCGCCCAGGCCAGGATGCCGATGAAGTTGGCGTTCATCAGCGCACTGACCGGGTTGTCGACCACGCTGAGCAGCAGACTTTGCAGCACTTCGCTGATGCCGCCCGGCGCGGTTACCGTGACGTCATGGGTGGACAGCACCAGACTGGACGGAAACATCATGCTGGCAACGACGGCGACCACTGCGGCAGCAAACGTACCCAGCAGGTACAAAAACAGAATCGGCCGGATGTGGGTTTCCTGGCCGTGCTTATGGTTGGCGATCGAGGCCATGACCAGCACGAACACCAGAATCGGTGCGACGGCTTTCAGCGCCGCCACGAAGACCTTGCCGATGAACGCCGTGGATTTCGCCACCTCAGGCGCGATCAGCGCCAGGGCAATCCCGGCGATCAGGCCGATGATGATTTGCGAGACCAGGCTCAGGCTTTTCAAGCGTTGCAATAGCGAGGGGGATGGAGCAGTCATAAAACGGCATCTCTGATTATTAGGTGCGGGGGTATCGCGACATCAATGCCAATGACTGGCCGATGAACAGGGTGTACGTATCGCAGGGCGCGG
The DNA here is from genome assembly GCF_044759925.1 of Pseudomonas sp. NPDC099000. NCBI lineage: Bacteria > Pseudomonadati > Pseudomonadota > Gammaproteobacteria > Pseudomonadales > Pseudomonadaceae > Pseudomonas > Pseudomonas sp. NPDC099000. Next base: position 54,703 of record NZ_JBIWAF010000018.1, on the reverse strand, counting down.
ACTTTATCACAGCGTGGTCTTCATCCTTCAGACCTGTGACGATCTGCCGCCCGCGTGATCAACGAGATCGGCAGGTTCGTGCAACCCTGATCGGAAACACTCTGTTAAGATTGCGCATCCTCATTTTCAAGTCATGCCAGTGGGCCTTCGGGCTATCGCTGGTGTCGTTGTTTTCTGGAGTTCTGCATGCTGTTGCCCATCCTTCTGTTGTCGGCCGCCGGTTTTACCGTGCTGACCACGGAGTTCATCATCGTCGGCCTGTTGCCGGCGATTGCCCGAGACCTTGAAGTCAGCATCCCCCAAGCGGGATTGCTGGTGACCCTGTTCGCCTTCACCGTCGCCGCGTTCGGGCCGTTCCTGACCGCGTACTTCGCAAGGTTCGAGCGGCGCAAGCTGTTCATCTCGGTGCTGATCATGTTCGGCCTGGCCAACACACTCGCGGCGTTTGCGCCGAACATCTGGGTGATGGCCATCGCCCGCTTGATCCCTGCGTTGGGGCTGCCGGTGTTCTGGGCGCTGGCCAGTGAAACCGCCGTGGACATCGTCGGGCCGGATTTTGCCGGGCGCGCCATCGCCAAGATCGGGTTCGGCATTGTCTGCGCCACGGTGTTCGGCATTCCGGTCGGCACGCTGATTTCCGACGCGTTCGGCTGGCGCAGTGCCTTTGGCATTCTGGCGGTGATCGCGTTTGCCAAGGCGTTGCTGCTGTTTATCTACCTGCCGAAAACCAACCTGCATCAGCATCAGGTGAGCTTCCGTTCGCAGTTCAAGATCTTGCGCAGCCCGTTGATGCTGGGCCATGTGCTGCTGTCGATCCTGGTGTTCAGCGGCATGTTCACCGCTTACACCTACCTGGCGGACATCCTTGAGCGTCTCGCCGGTTTCAACGGCACGGTGGTCGGCTGGTGCCTGATGGGCTTCGGCGCGGTCGGTCTGATCGGCAACTCGTTGGGCGGCCGTGCGGTGGATCGTCATCCGCTGATGGCTTCGATGATGTTCTGCGCGTTCATGATCGCCGGCATGGTGGCGTTGGTGCCGAACATTCATTCGCCACTGGGTCTGGCGGCGGCGATGGGGATTTGGGGCGTGACTCAGGCGGCGTTGTTCCTGGTCAGTCATGTGCGATTGATGAAAGCCGCGCCCGAAGCGCCGGCCTTTGCTGCGTCGCTGAACATCGCCGGGGCCAATCTCGGGATTGGCCTGGGCGCGATGGTCGGCGGACGCGTGATCGACAGCGTTGGCCTGGGTGGGCTGGGTTTTGCGGCGGCCGCGTTTATCCTGGTTTCGATTCTCCTGGCCATGGCGCTGATGACCATGAAGCCGCGCGAAATCTGCGCCTGACCTTCACAGCTCGGTGAACAGCTCGCGTCGGGCACCTTCGGTAATCGCCACAATGCCGGGGTGCTGGACCTTGCGTTCCACTGAAATGGCGTAGAACGACTCCGTCACGGCGTCGGTCTGGCCAATCAACTCCACGCCGTATTGGCGTTTCACCTCGTCGGCAATCACGCTCGGGCCGATGAAAATCCCACTGCCCGATTGACCGAATGCCTGCATCAAGGCGCTGTCGTCGAACTCGCCGACGATGCGCGGCTGGATCTGCTGCTCGGCAAACCAGCGCTGCAAGCGACTGCGCACCACGGTTTCCGGCCCGGGAATCAGCAGCGGTGCGCCGTGCAGGCTGCGGGGGAAATCCTGACCGTACTGCGCTGCCAGTTCAGCGGTGGCGAAAAAGCTGATCCCGCATTCCCCGAGTTTCTGGCTGTAGCCCTTGATGTCCAGGTGCGAGGGCATCGGGCTGTCGGAAATCACCAGGTCCAGCCGCTGGATCGCCAGGTCGGCGAGCAACCGTTCGAGTTTGTCTTCGCGACAGGTGATGCGCAGCGGTTCGCTCAGTTCCATGGTCGGCGCGATCAGGCGATAGACGATGGATTTGGGCACCACATCCGCCACGCCCACCCGGAACAGGATCTGCTGTTCGTTGGGTTGCGCCCGCAGCATCAATTCCAGTTCGCCGCCCAGCTGAAACATCTGCTCGGCGAAGGGCAGGGTCTGACGGCCGGCCTCCGTCAGCTCAAGTTGCCGCCCGACCCGTCGAAACAGTTCGATGCCATAGGTTTGTTCGAGCAGGGAAATCTGCCCGCTGATGGTCTGGGGCGTCAGGTTCAGTTGCTCGCAAGCACGCACGATGCTGCCGGTCTTGGCCACCACCCAGAAGTAATGCAATTGCCGATAGTTGAGCATGACGGCCTACAGTTCGTAAAAACCGAAGTATAACCGCTAAAAATACGAATTTTCCTGAAGTGTTTGCCTCCCTAGAATGCCTCGCTATCAACGGGCCATCGTTTCGGCCCGTTTTGTTCTATCGAGGAAAGCATCATGAAGCTTAAGACCACGGCACTGTTGATTGCGTCTTTACTGGTATTGGCCGGTTGCGACCAGGCCGAGAAAAGCGCTCAGCAATTGATGGGCAAGGCTGCCGAAAGCGCCAAACAGGCGATCGACGACACCCATAAAGCCGCCGAACAAGCGATCAGTGATGCCACCGGCGGCCTGATCAGCAAGAAAGAATCATCGGGCGAAGACAAGCAGAAAACCGAATCTTCGTCCCAGGAAATCTAAACCGTCTACAACGAGTCAGGACTGACCCATGGAATACCTTTTAGAACTTGCTGCAAGCCCCACCGCCTGGGTCGCCCTGGCCACTTTGATCGTGATGGAAATCGTGCTCGGCATCGATAATCTGATCTTCATCTCGATCCTGACCAATAAGCTGCCCGAGCAGCATCGGCAGAAAGCACGCCGTATCGGTATCGGCATGGCGCTGATTCTGCGACTGGGCCTGCTGAGCACCATCGCGTTCATCGTCCAGCTGACCGAGCCGGTGATCGATATTCTCGGCCACGCGTTCTCCTGGAAAGACATGATCCTGATCGCCGGTGGCCTGTTCCTGTTGTGGAAGGCGACCACCGAGATCCATCACAGCATGGACCCGGCACCGGATGATCCGAAGTCGGCGACCTCGACCGTAACCCTGGGCTTTGCTGCCGCGATCGGTCAGATCCTGATGCTGGACATGGTGTTTTCCATCGACAGCATCATTACCGCCGTGGGCATGACCGAGCATTTGCCGATCATGATCATCGCTGTGGTGGTGTCGGTGCTGGTGATGTTGTTGGCGGCTGATCCTCTGGCCAAATTCATCAACGACAACCCGACGGTGGTGATGCTGGCGCTGGGCTTCCTGATCATGATCGGCATGACGCTGATCGCGGAAGGTTTCGGTGCTCACGTGCCTAAGGGCTACGTCTATGCGGCCATGGCCTTCTCGGCGACCATCGAAGGCTTGAACATGATGTCGCGTCGGGCCAAGCAGAAGAAAATCGCGGCTGAAGCTTAACCCGCGAAAAACGAAACGGCCGCCTGCGCTCGAAAGAGCCCAGGCGGCCGTTTTTTTTGTTTGCGAATCCGAAACGATCAGTGCGCGGGCGCGTGACGTACCGGTGGTTTATCGGTCTTGGCCAAAGGCGCCGATTGAACGGGGTGGTGATGGTGCCGACGGGTAATCCGCAAAACGCCCCACAACATGGCGGCGGCCACGGCCAGCCAGCCGGAAATCAGCATCACGATTGTCATTGTCAGGCTCATCAGTGCCTCCTCTTTGCCCTGCCTCGGGCACACACTCTCTGCAAATGACAGTCTAGTCGCTGCTGTGTTTCAGGCTATTGATCAAAGGTCGGCTGTCATCAACCAGTTCGCTCTATCGAATGCACGCAACTGCTGGGTAAGGCTATACCGGCGCCGCGTGGCGTCCTATGATCGACGGCCAAGCCGGGAGTGTGTTGCCTGGCGTCTGAATCAAGAGAGTGATGATCGTGCGGGTATTTTCTCGAATTCGAACGGCGGCGCTGATTGTCGGCTGCGTTGCAGGTTTGGCAGGATGCGCGGGGAGTGTGGCGCCGGAGATCAAGCGGCTGCCGGAACGTGTCGAACTCAGCGGCACGTTCTACCGTGGCCAGGACTATCAGAGCGGACCACAGGTACTGGCCAGCATGCTGGCACAGCAGGGCGTCGTGATTACGCCCGGGCTGCTCGAAAAACCCTTGCACTTGCCGGGCGCCGAGGCCCGGTTGCAGCAGAACATGCAAAACCTTGCTCGTGAGTACGGGATGGTGGTTTATCCCCTCGACAGCAATTTGCCGGCGCTGTTGACCCAGGTTGCGGCCGGCTATCCGGTGATGATGCGCTTCACCGAAGGCTCGGCGCTCTGGGCGGAGCCGCGTTACGCCATTCTCGCCGGTTACAATCGCCAGAAGCAGACGGTGTTGCTGCGTGCCGGCATGAACCGCCGGTATTTGATGAGCTTCAGTTCTTTTGAGTCCTCTTTCAAGGACGCTGGCGGCTGGGCGGTACTCGTCCAGAAGCCCGATCAGATACCTGCCAACGTCGATCAGCAACGCTGGCTGAAGGCGGCGAGCGATCTTGGCCAGGCCGGTCAGGAACAGGCCGCTGCACGTGCGAAGAAGGCGCTGACCGCACAATAAATTTCCGTTCGTCATGTGCGCGGCACCGCCGGGCACGCCTGGTCTCTAAAGGACAAGGCCCGGTTTCTCCGGCCCAGATCCCAGGAGGCGTCCCATGGCACATTCCAATACCCCCGACGGCCCGCATTCATCCGAGCATTCTTCGGGCGACGAGTTGGGGTTCGACCCCGATTCACCGGACCTCGCCGACCCTCAGGTCGATCCCATCGGGCCTGCCAAGGCGCCCAGGGATGTAAAGCCCGGCGACAATCCCAAGGCTCCGGCGAAGCCTTACGACCCACTTGCTGATCTGAAACCCTAACCCCTGGTGAGGTGCGTATGTCTACTGATTCGAGTTTCAACGACAAACGTCCGGACAGTGTTCCCACAACGCCCGAAGAGGGCATTGATCCGGTGATGGATCCGAACGACCCGTTAAGGGATCCTTTGGCGCGTCCGATGGTGGTGCCGACGGAGCATCCCCATGGCATGAAAGATCCAAGCGCCGGGGATGGCATTCCGGATGACGATCAGATGCCGTTGCCCAACGATTAACGCCAGACGGAAAAAAGCCCCGAATGATCGGGGCTTCGTTTTTTTGTTTCTGACTTACTTTGAAGCTTCAACCACACCGCTCTGACGGTGCTTGAGGTTCTTGTCCGACTTGTACTGCAAGGCCACTGAAGGCACGTCTGCGCCTTTGCCGGTTTCCACCCAGCTGCGGATGCGGGCGGCATCGGCAAAATGCGTGTACTTGCCGAAGGCATCGAGGATCACCAGCGCCACCTGGCGATTGCCCATGCTGGTCACCAACACCAGGCAGTGACCGGCTTCATTGGTGAACCCGGTCTTGGTCAGCTTGATGTCCCAGTTTGGCTTGCGGACCAAATGGTCGGTGTTACGGAAACCCAGGCTGTAGTTGGGCTTGCGGAACGTGACGGTTTTTTCCTTGGTGGTACTCAACTCGGTCAATAACGGGTACTTGTGCGCGGCGATCAGCAATTTGCTCAGGTCGCGGGCAGTAGAGACGTTACGAGGGGAGAGGCCCGTCGGCTCGACGAAGTGCGTGCTGGTCATTCCCAGCGCCTTGGCCTTGGCGTTCATCGCGGCAATGAATGCGACGTAGCCACCCGGATAGTGATGGGCCAGGCTCGCCGCTGCACGGTTTTCCGAGGACATCAGGGCGATCAGCAGCATTTCCCTGCGCGGCAATTCGCTTTTGAGTTTGACTCGGGAAAACACGCCTTTCATTTCTGGCGTGTCGCTGATGTTGATATTGATGTACTCGTCCATGTTCTGCCTGGCTTCAACCACGATCAGGCCAGTCATCAATTTGCTGACGGAGGCGATAGGGACAACCACATCGGGATTGCTGGCATAGATGACTTTGTTGGTCTGCATATCCAGCAACAAAGAGCTGCCGGAAGCGAGCTTGAGTTGTTTCGTGTCTCGGGGTGCCGCGGTGGTCTCCGCGGCGCTGGTGATTGGCGTGATGAACGTCCCTGTAATTGCGAAAAATAGGCTCAGGATGGAAAGACGGATTTTCACGCTGGCAGACTCATAAGGTGTTGATAGGCCGTTATGTAACGGGCCATTTCGTAAAAGCGCGACATTCTGGAGTATGGCTGAATAACTGTCGATGGTTGTTCAAGGAGGACGTGAAAGTCCTTGGGAACGTGAAAAAAAAGTCATTTTCCGGCGGATGGTCGATCTTTCACTTCAGGCAAAAAGAACCCCGCCATTGGCGGGGTTCTTTTGTTCATCGCTTACTTCGCAGCGAGCGATCAGCTGTGCAGTGTTTCTGCCGCGTACAGCGTGTTTTCCAGCAGGCAGGCACGCGTCATCGGGCCGACACCACCCGGTACCGGCGTGATCCAGCCAGCGCGGGGCAGGGCGGTTTCGTAGATCACGTCGCCGACCAGTTTGCCGTCTTCCTGGCGATTGATACCAACGTCGATCACGATCGCGCCTTCCTTGATCCACTCACCTTTGACCAGGCCCGGCTTGCCGGCGGCGACGACGACCAGATCGGCACGGCCGACGTGGCCGGCCAGATCCTTGGTGAAGCGGTGGGTGACGGTCACGGTGCAGCCGGCGAGCAGCAATTCCATCGCCATCGGACGGCCAACAATGTTGGAGGCTCCGACAACCACGGCGTCCATCCCGTAAAGGTCAGCACCGGTGCTTTCCAGCAGGGTCATGATGCCTTTGGGGGTGCATGGGCGCAGCAACGGGATGCGCTGGGCCAGGCGGCCGACGTTGTAAGGGTGGAAACCGTCGACGTCTTTATCTGGACGAATGCGCTCCAGCAACTTGGAGGCATCCAGGTGTTCAGGTAAAGGAAGCTGAAGCAGGACGCCGTCAATTGCCGGGTCGTCGTTCAGGCGATCGATCAGATCGGTCAGTGCTTCTTGAGTGGTTTCGGAAGGCAGGTCGTAGGCTTGGGAAATGAAGCCGACCTCTTCACAGTCTTTACGCTTGTGCGAGACATAAACCTGAGAGGCAGGATCGCTGCCGACCAGGATCACCGCGAGGCCCGGTGTGCGCAGGCCTTGCTCGCGACGCTCGGTGACTCGTTTGGCGATCTGCTGGCGCAGGCTGGCGGCGATCGATTTGCCGTCGATTAGTTGTGCAGTCATTGCGCGTGATTAACCATCGAGAGGGGAAAAAAAGAGAACGCATTCTCGCATGTCATGAGGTGAGGGCAAAGGCGCTTGGTCTGCAAATTCGTCTAAGCCCTTTAATTAAATGAATTTTTTATAAAAAGGATTTGACGGCCTTCGGGGCGCTCTATACTATTCGTCGCACTTGTCGGGCACAGCCTAGCACTGGATGAGAAGGTCAAGCGGAATTCAGGTTCTGCGAGACTGGAAAGCTCTTAGTTTGTAGTCCTCCAAGAGTACAGATTAATAAGGCGCCCGTAGCTCAGCTGGATAGAGCATCCGCCTTCTAAGCGGATGGTCGCAGGTTCGAGTCCTGCCGGGTGCGCCATTAGGCAGCTTTGGCACAAGTAGCGCAATATGGTGGGCGTAGCTCAGTTGGTAGAGCACGGGATTGTGACTCCCGTTGTCGAGGGTTCGATCCCCTTCGTCCACCCCATATTTCGAAAGGCGCCAGATTAACAGTCTGGCGCCTTTGCTTTAACAGCTTCAAACCGCGGATGTGGTGGAATTGGTAGACACACTGGATTTAGGTTCCAGCGCCGCAAGGTGTAAGAGTTCGAGTCTCTTCATCCGCACCAAATAAAGCTTCACACAAGCCAGTTGGCTTGGTTGGGGCGCAGCAAAGGAGTTGTTTGGCTTCTTTGCAAGGCAATATGGTGGGCGTAGCTCAGTTGGTAGAGCACGGGATTGTGACTCCCGTTGTCGAGGGTTCGATCCCCTTCGTCCACCCCATATTTCGAGAGGCGCCAGATTTAACAGTCTGGCGCCTTTTTTGTTTTAGCGGTTCGAGTGTCAAGCGGCTGCATGTCCTGGGTCGCAGGGGTGGGGTGTTTCGTCGTATTTATGTTTCTCGATGATGCCGTGCCGCCCGCCGGCCTTGCTCGCAAGATCGGCTGTCAGGGAGATGATTGGCAACTTCTTCTATATATAGAAGGATTGGTGCAGAGCCCTGGCGTGACTGGCTGTATTTGCTAACTGGGCGAGGCACAACCGTTTGTCCCTCTCCTATAAATTGCCTGCTGCTTTTTTACCCGTTTTCAGTAGGGTGACTTCTTGAGTTTGACCCACTAGAATGCATGCCCTTGATTCTGGGGTCGGAAACGGCCGGCTAACGTCTGTGCAACGAGGAATATCCATGCAAGTTTCTGTTGAAAATACTTCTGCTCTTGAGCGCCGCATGAGCATCACCGTGCCGGCTGAGCGCATCGAGACTCAGGTCAACAAGCGTCTGCAGCAGACTGCCCAAAAGGCCAAGATTGCTGGCTTCCGTCCAGGCAAAGTGCCAATGAGCGAAATCAAGCGCCGTTTCGGCGCTGATGCGCGTCAGGAAGCCGTAGGCGATGTGATCCAGTCTTCCTTCTACGAAGCTGTTGTCGAGCAGAAGCTGAACCCGGCTGGTGCTCCTTCGATCGAGCCTAAATCGATGGAAGCTGGCAAGGATCTCGAATACGTCGCCATCTTCGAAGTGTTCCCTGAGTTCACCGTTGCTGGCTTCGAAGGTATCACCGTAGAGCGCCTGAGCGCTGACGTGGCTGACGCCGATCTGGACAAGATGCTGGACGTGCTGCGCAAGCAGAACACCCGTTTCGAAGTGGCCGATCGCGCTGCTCAAAACGAAGACCAACTGAACATCGATTTCGTTGGCAAGGTCGACGGTGAAGTGTTCGCTGGCGGCTCTGCCAAAGGTACTCAGCTGGTTCTGGGTTCCGGCCGCATGATCCCTGGTTTCGAAGACGGTCTGGTTGGCGCTAAAGCCGGCGAAGAGCGCGTTCTGAACCTGACCTTCCCAGAGGACTATCAGAACCTCGACCTGGCGGGCAAAACCGCTGAGTTCACCGTGACCGTGAACACTGTTTCCGAGCCAAAACTGCCAGAGCTGAACGAAGAATTCTTCGCTCAATTCGGCATCAAGGAAACTGGCCTGGAAGGCTTCCGCACCGAAGTTCGCAAGAACATGGAGCGTGAGCTGCGTCAGGCAATCAAATCCAAGGTCAAGAACCAGGTAATGGACGGTCTGCTGGCCACCAACCCGATCGAAGTGCCTAAGGCGCTGCTGTCCAACGAAGTTGACCGTCTGCGCGTGCAGGCTGTTCAGCAGTTCGGCGGCAACATCAAGCCTGACCAACTGCCGGCCGAACTGTTCGAAGAACAAGCCAAGCGCCGCGTTGTGCTGGGTCTGATCGTGGCTGAAGTGGTCAAGCAATTCGACCTCAAGCCTGACGAAGCCCGCGTTCGTGAAATGATTCAGGAAATGGCTTCGGCCTACCAAGAGCCTGAGCAGGTTGTGTCCTGGTACTACAAGAACGACCAGCAACTGAACGAAGTCCGTTCGGTTGTGCTGGAAGAACAAGTTGTGGATACTGTTCTGCAGAAAGCTAGCGTGACCGACAAATCGGTCTCTTACGAAGAAGCAGTCAAGCCGGTAGAAGCTCCACAAGCCGACTGATCGTTTTTGCGGTAAGAAGCACACACCATAAGCCAGCCTTCGTGCTGGCTTATGCGTATTCAAGACATAACTATTTGGGAGTGACTGCAGAGCATGTTCCGTAATTCGTATATTCAGCAGAACTCTGATATCCAGGCCGCTGGCGGCCTGGTCCCGATGGTTGTCGAGCAGTCTGCTCGTGGCGAGCGCGCCTATGACATCTACTCGCGCCTTCTCAAGGAGCGAGTGATTTTTCTGGTTGGCCCGGTAGAGGACTACATGGCCAACCTGATTTGTGCGCAACTGCTGTTCCTTGAAGCGGAAAACCCGGACAAGGACATCCATCTCTATATCAACTCCCCGGGCGGTTCGGTGACAGCGGGCATGTCGATCTATGACACCATGCAGTTCATCAAGCCAAACGTGTCGACCACCTGTATCGGTCAAGCGTGCAGCATGGGTGCGTTTCTACTGACGGCCGGTGCCCCCGGCAAGCGTTACTGCCTGCCGAACTCGCGTGTGATGATTCACCAGCCACTGGGCGGTTTCCAGGGCCAGGCTTCGGATATCGAAATCCATGCCAAGGAAATCCTCTTCATTCGTGAGCGTCTCAACACGCTGATGGCCAAGCATAGCGGGCACACTCTTGAAGAAATTGAACGCGATACCAACCGCGATAATTTCATGAGTGCAGAAGCAGCGCGTGAATACGGGTTGATCGATGAAGTGATCAACCAGCGCCCCGCTTAAAATAAGCAGCTCAAAATAGGGTTGGTCGGCGCGTCCGATCACTAGCGGGCTTGAAAAAGCCCGCAATAGCCTTCATCTTGTGTTGCAAGCCTATCGGATTTGGATCGAACGAATGACTGACACCCGCAACGGCGAGGACAACGGCAAGCTGCTCTATTGATCCTTCTGTGGCAAAAGCCAGCATGAAGTGCGCAAAAAGATTGAAGGCCCCTCGGTCTTTATCTGCGACGAGTGCGTCGACCTGTGCAATGACATCATCCGTGAGGAGGTGCAGGAAGCCCAGGCCGAAAGCAGCGCGCATAAATTGCCTTCGCCTAAAGAAATCAGCGGCATCCTTGATCAGTATGTGATTGGTCAGGAGCGTGCGAAAAAGGTTCTGGCCGTAGCGGTGTACAACCACTACAAGCGCCTGAACCAGCGTGACAAAAAGAATGACGATGTCGAACTCGGCAAGAGCAACATCTTGCTGATCGGCCCGACAGGCTCGGGTAAAACCCTGCTTGCCGAAACACTGGCCCGCTTGCTGAACGTTCCGTTCACCATCGCCGACGCAACCACCCTCACCGAGGCGGGTTACGTAGGTGAAGATGTCGAGAACATCATTCAGAAGCTGCTGCAGAAGTGCGATTACGATGTAGAAAAAGCCCAGATGGGCATTGTCTATATCGATGAGATCGACAAGATCTCGCGCAAGTCTGACAACCCGTCGATCACCCGGGACGTTTCCGGTGAAGGCGTGCAGCAGGCCCTGCTCAAGTTGATCGAAGGCACGGTCGCTTCCGTTCCGCCGCAAGGTGGTCGCAAGCATCCGCAGCAGGAATTCCTTCAAGTTGACACCCGTAACATCCTGTTCATCTGCGGTGGTGCGTTCTCCGGTCTGGAAAAGGTTATTCAAAACCGTTCCACCAAGGGCGGCATTGGTTTCAACGCGGAGGTGCGCAGCAAGGAAGAAGGCAAGAAAGTCGGTGAATCCCTGCGTGAAGTCGAGCCTGACGATCTGGTCAAGTTCGGTCTGATCCCGGAGTTCGTCGGTCGTCTGCCGGTCCTTGCCACGCTGGACGAGCTTGATGAAGCTGCATTGATGCAGATTCTCACCGAGCCGAAAAATGCTCTGACCAAGCAGTATGCCAAGCTGTTCGAGATGGAAGGTGTGGACCTGGAATTCCGGGCCGACGCGCTGAAATCGGTCGCCAAACGTGCCCTGGAACGCAAGACCGGTGCCCGTGGACTGCGTTCGATTCTCGAAGGCGTATTACTGGACACTATGTATGAAATCCCCTCGCAGTCCGAGGTGAGTAAAGTAGTGATCGACGAAAGCGTTATAGAAGGCAAGTCCAAGCCACTGTATATCTACGAAAACAGTGAGCCGGCTGCCAAGGCTGCGCCAGACGCTTAAGCGTCGGGCAGCTGGAATAAAGAAGGGGCCTTCGGGCCCCTTTTCTTTTAATGCGTTTTTAACACCCTCTTTGCGCTTGTTTTTTTTCAAAGCAGCCCCCATCTTGGTTTCAAGCTTACTTCCATCTGTTTACGGCCATATGGCCGCCGTAGAGGCGAAATCATGAAGACAACCATCGAATTGCCTCTCCTGCCATTGCGTGATGTTGTGGTTTATCCGCACATGGTTATCCCGCTGTTCGTGGGGCGCGAGAAATCCATCGAAGCCCTCGAGGCTGCGATGACGGGCGACAAGCAGATCCTTCTGCTGGCTCAGAGAAACCCTGCTGACGACGATCCCGGTGAAGATGCACTTTATCGCGTAGGTACAATTGCGACCGTTCTGCAGCTGCTCAAGCTGCCTGATGGCACGGTCAAGGTTTTGGTCGAAGGCGAGCAGCGGGGCGCCGTGGAGCGCTTCAGCGAAGTGGACGGCCACTGCCGTGCCGAAGTCTCACTGATCGACGAAGTCGACGCGCCTGAGCGCGAGTCGGAAGTGTTTGTCCGCAGCCTGCTGGCTCAGTTCGAACAATATGTGCAGCTGGGCAAGAAAGTCCCGGCTGAAGTCCTCTCGTCGCTCAACAGCATCGACGAACCAGGTCGCCTGGTCGACACCATGGCCGCTCACATGGCCCTGAAGATCGAGCAGAAGCAGGAAATCCTCGAAATCATCGATTTGTCGGCCCGGGTCGAGCACGTTCTGGCGTTGCTGGATGCCGAGATCGATCTGCTGCAAGTCGAAAAACGCATTCGCGGCCGCGTCAAGAAACAAATGGAGCGCAGCCAGCGCGAGTACTACCTGAATGAGCAGATGAAGGCCATTCAGAAAGAGCTCGGTGACAGCGACGAAGGCCACAACGAAATCGAAGAGCTGAAAAAGCGCATCGATGCCGCCGGCCTGCCGAAAGATGCCTTGGCCAAGGCCCAGGGTGAGCTGAACAAGCTGAAACAAATGTCGCCAATGTCCGCGGAAGCGACTGTGGTGCGTTCGTACATCGACTGGCTGGTTCAGGTGCCGTGGAAGGCCCAGAGCAAAGTGCGTCTGGACCTAGCCCGCGCAGAAGATATTCTCGATGCAGACCACTACGGTCTGGAAGAAGTCAAAGAGCGGATCCTCGAATACCTCGCCGTGCAAAAGCGCGTGAAGAAAATTCGCGGTCCGGTGTTGTGCCTGGTTGGTCCTCCAGGGGTGGGTAAAACCTCTCTGGCAGAGTCGATAGCTCACGCCACCAACCGCAAATTCGTCCGTATGGCCCTCGGTGGCGTGCGTGATGAAGCGGAAATTCGTGGTCATCGCCGGACATATATCGGTTCGATGCCAGGAAGATTGATTCAAAAAATGACAAAAGTGGGCGTCCGCAACCCGCTGTTCCTGCTCGACGAAATCGACAAAATGGGCAGCGACATGCGTGGCGATCCGGCGTCGGCGTTGCTGGAAGTGCTCGATCCCGAGCAGAACCACAACTTCAACGATCACTATCTGGAAGTCGACTACGACCTGTCCGATGTGATGTTCCTTTGCACCTCGAACTCCATGAACATTCCGCCGGCGCTGCTCGACCGGATGGAAGTGATTCGTCTGCCGGGCTACACCGAAGACGAGAAGATCAACATCGCCGTCAAATACCTTTCGCCCAAGCAGATTACGGCCAACGGCTTGAAGAAAGGCGAGCTGGAATTCGACGCCGAAGCGATCCGCGACATTATCCGCTACTACACTCGCGAAGCCGGTGTACGTGGGCTGGAGCGCCAGATTGCCAAGGTTTGCCGCAAGGCGGTCAAAGAGCATGCAATGGAAAAACGCTTCTCGGTGAAGGTCACTGCCGAGATGCTGGAACACTTCCTCGGTGTGCGCAAATTCCGCTACGGTCTGGCAGAGTCGCAGGATCAGATCGGTCAGGTGACCGGATTGGCATGGACTCAGGTGGGTGGCGAATTACTGACCATTGAAGCCGCTGTCGTGCCGGGTAAAGGTCAGTTGATCAAGACCGGTTCTTTGGGCGATGTGATGGTCGAATCGATCACCGCCGCGCTGACCGTTGTCCGCAGCCGCGCGAAGAGCCTGGGGATCCCCCTGGACTTCCACGAGAAGCGTGACACGCACATCCACATGCCGGAAGGGGCAACCCCGAAAGACGGCCCTAGCGCCGGTGTAGGCATGTGCACGGCCCTGGTGTCGGCATTGACCGGGATCCCGGTACGTGCGGACGTCGCCATGACAGGCGAAATCACCCTGCGTGGTCAAGTGCTGGCGATCGGCGGTCTGAAGGAAAAACTGCTGGCTGCACACCGTGGCGGGATCAAGACCGTGATCATTCCTGAAGAGAACGTACGCGATCTGAAGGAAATTCCTGACAATATCAAGCAAGATCTGCAGATTAAACCGGTTAAATGGATTGACGAGGTCCTGCAAATTGCGCTGCAATACGCGCCGGAACCGCTGCCTGATGTGGTTCCAGAGATAGTTGCAAAGGATGAAAAACGCGAGTCTGACTCTAAGGAAAGAATTAGCACGCATTAGTACGCATTTGCCTGGGTGGCTTGTTGACAGCTTTTTAGAGCCCTTGTTATAAAGCGGCTCTTAAGTGTCTGTAGGCCATTCAGAAATAGTTTTTGATTTTAGTTTATTTATTTTTTTTATTTTATATTTTATTTAAAATTAATAAAAAATTTTTTTTTTATTTTTTTTTATTTTAATTTTTATTTTTTCCTTTAAAGGTTTTTAATATCGTTTGTAGTTTTATT
>NZ_JBIWAF010000018.1:0-40153 GCF_044759925.1 Pseudomonas sp. NPDC099000 | reverse complement strand
GATTGATGCTATCGCTGCATCCGATGATATCCCGAAAGCTGCTGCTGGCCGTGCGCTGGACGCTGTAATCGAATCCGTCACTGGCGCTCTCAAGGCTGGCGACTCTGTTGTTCTGGTTGGTTTCGGTACCTTCTCCGTTACCGATCGTCCAGCTCGCATTGGTCGTAACCCACAGACCGGTAAGACGCTGGAAATCGCAGCAGCCAAAAAACCAGGTTTCAAAGCCGGTAAAGCACTGAAAGAAGCTGTCAACTAAGTTCGCTTCAGGTTTTTGCCTATCCGGGTCGGGGTCAAGCCTGACCTGGCAGCGGAGCGGTAGTCCAGTCGGCGAGTCGCCGATCCGAGACGCCGAGGCTCGCAAGTTCGAGTCATCGGTCCGCTCCGCCAGTTACGAGAAGGCGCATCCTCGGATGCGCCTTTCTTCTATCCGGATTCTACCCACGCTCCACGGTTGCCTAATTTTTGAAGTTCAACCGTTTCTGGGGGACGCATGCTGCAGAATATCAGGGACAATTCACAAGGCTGGATTGCCAAGACCATTATCGGGATCATCGTTGTACTGATGGCTTTCACCGGTATCGAGGCCATTTTCCAGGCGACGACCAACAGCCAGGATGCGGCCAAGGTCAACGGCGAAGAAATCAGCCAGAACGAGCTGAGCCAGGCGGTCGATATGCAACGCCGTCAGCTCATGCAACAGCTGGGCAAGGATTTCGATGCTTCCTTGCTCGACGAAAAAATGCTGCGCGAATCGGCGCTCAAAGGCTTGATCGATCGCAAACTGCTGCTGCAAGGCGCAGAAGAATCGAAATTCGCTTTCTCCGAAGCGGCTTTGGACCAAGTGATCCTGCAAACGCCTGAATTCCAGGTTGATGGCAAGTTCAGTCCTGAGCGCTTCGATCAGGTGATTCGTCAACTCGGCTACAGCCGCATGCAATTCCGCCAGATGCTGGCTCAGGAAATGCTGATCGGGCAGCTGCGCGCTGGCTTGGCGGGTAGCGGTTTCGTCACCGATGCACAGGTTCTGGCGTTCGCCCGTCTGGAAAAACAGACCCGCGATTTCGCTTCCCTGAACGTCAAGGTTGACCCGGCAGCGGTGAAGCTGACCGACGATGAGGTCAAGGCCTACTACGACGAACATGCCAAGGAATTCATGACGCCCGATCAGGTTGTCATCGATTACCTGGAATTGAAGAAGTCTTCCTTCTTCGATCAGGTCGCCGTCAAGGACGAAGAGCTGCAAGCGGCGTATCAGAAAGAAATCGCGAACCTGTCCGAGCAACGCCGGGCTGCGCACATTCTGATCGAAGTGAACGACAAGGTGACCGAGGCGCAAGCCAAGGCCAAGATCGAAGAAGTTCAGGCGCGTCTGGCCAAAGGCGAGAAATTCGAGGCACTGGCCAAGGAATTCTCCCAGGACCCGGGTTCGGCGAACAACGGCGGTGACCTGGGCTACGCAGGCCCTGGCGTCTACGACCCGGCATTCGAAACCGCGCTGTATGCGTTGGCCAAGGATCAGGTGTCGGCACCGGTTCGCACTGACTTCGGTTTCCACCTGATCAAGCTGTTGGGCGTTGAAGCACCTGAAGTCCCGACGCTTGCCAGCCTGAAAGACAAGCTGACCCGCGAGCTGAAAACCCAGCAGGTCGAGCAGCGTTTCGTCGAGGCGACCAAGCAACTGGAAGACTCGTCGTTCGAAGCCTCCGATCTGGCTCAGCCGGCGCAGGACCTGAAGCTCACTGTTCATACATCCAAACCGTTCGGCCGTGAAGGTGGCGAAGGTGTTGCGGCCAACCGTGCCGTGATCACTGCTGCGTTCAGCCCTGAAGTGCTGGATGAGGGTGCCAACAGCACCGCCATCGAGCTCGATCCGGAAACCGTGATCGTGCTGCGCGCCAAGGAGCACCTGAAGCCTGCGCAACTGCCGCTGGAAAGCGTCAATGCCAGCATTCGTGCGCAGTTGGCCAAGGAGCACGCCAGTGCTGCCGCCAAGACCAAGGCTGATGAGTTGATCGCCAGCCTGCGCGACGGCAAGACCCCGCTGGACAAGGCGATCGACGGTCAGAACTGGAAATTGACTGAAGCGGCTACGCGCGCTCAGGAAGGGATTGACCCAACGGTGCTGCAAGCGCTGTTCCGCATGCCCAAGCCTGTCGCCAAGGACAAGCCGACCTTCAGCAGCGTGACCCTGGCCGATGGTAGCCTGGTGATCGTGCGCTTGAACGGTGTGAACGAAGCCGCCGCGCCGACCGACGAAGAGAAGGCCCAGTACCGTCGCTTCCTCGCCTCGCGCATTGGCCAGCAGGACTTTGCGGCCTATCGCAAACAGCTGGAAAGCCAGGCCGAGATCAAGCGTTTCTGATGTTTGACTGAGTTGCCCGTTCCACAAAGACCCCGGCCGAAAGGCCGGGGTTTTTTATGCGCGCGATTTCGAGGCTGGATCCGCTTCCACACGAGATCCTTTGACCTGGCCTGGAACGGGACTTTTTCCCGTAACTGACAGTCAGTAGACTTGTAAATGTTTTAAGACACTAATCGATGCTCCGCTAAGCATCGATCTGTTGCACAATACGCCCCGGACCGTTTCCCTCAGGATGTTCAATGTTTAAATCAATTCCCATGCGTGTTGCCGGGCTGGCGCTGTTGCTGGCCGCTGCTGCCGGCTGCTCGTCGAAGAAAGCCCCCATATATGAGCATGAGAACTTTGATGACTCCGGGACGTTTTCGCGCAATTACCCGGTGACCGATGCGCAGACCTGCGAAGCCGCCCGTCGGGCGTTGCTCAGTCAGGGCTACATCATCACCAGCGCTGACCCGAAACTGGTCAGCGGCCACAAAAGCTTCCAGCAGACCGGCGAGACCCACATGGAGATCAGCTTCAGTGTGGTCTGTGCCGATGACGGCAGTGAGGGCCATCATGCGACCATGTTCGCCAACGCCCTGCAGGACCGTTATGCGCTGAAGAAAACCAATAACTCCGCCAGTGTGGGTGTGGGCGTGCTGGGTTCGGTGTCGATGCCGATCGGTTCCTCCGACGATTCGATGGTCAAGGTTGCCAGCGAAACCGTCTCGTCGGCCAAGTTCTACGAGCGTTTCTTTGCGCTGGTGGAGTTGTTCCTGCCGCCGGAAGCGAAAAAGGCTGCACACATCCCCGAGAAACCCAAGACTGACCTGGGCATGCCTGAAGCCAAGGCTGCTCCGGCGCCTTTGGCCCCAACGGCGGCCCCTGCTGCGGAGCCAGCGCCAGCGCCTGCGGCTGAACCTGCTCCAGCACCCGCTGCCTCGGAGCCAGTCGCACCACCGCCTGAAACAGCGCCGATCACCCCGGTTGAAAACCCGGAACCGGCTCCGTCCCCGGAAACTGTTACACCGCCGCCGCAATCAAGTCTGCCGCCACCGAGCGAGCCTATTTCGGCCATGCCTGGCGCCAGCCAGTAATCGATATACATTTCGGGACCTTGTCAGATGACACCGTCCCCGAAATGGCTTTTAGATTGATCCGCGTCAACCCGGGCTGCAGTTCTGCATCCTCTATCGAAAAAATCCTGTGATAAATTCCTGACCGCCTGCTACGTTTTATAAGTAGCCGCTGAACGGCGTGCCTGCGTCATTTTTCTTTCACGCGGGCACTTTATGCTCAAGGCGTTGGTCATTTATTCAGGCATTTTTTAAACGAGCGGTAGGGGGATTTCACGATGGACGATTATCAAGAAGAGCTGCTCGAGTATCAGGCGTTTGAACTGGACCCGTTGGAGCCAGCGGAAGACGCTACAGAGTTGTAAGCATCACGCGGATTGGCGATGGCTGCGGCGGAATTCGCCAGGTGTCTGGCCGTTCCAGCGTTTGAAGGCGCGTTGGAAAGCTTCGGCTGAGGCAAAACCCAGCAGGTAGGCGATTTCACCGAACGCCAGTTCCGTGTCGCGAATGTACGTCATGGCCAGGTCGCGGCGCGTGTCATTGAGAATGGCGCGAAATTGCGTACCTTCTTCGGCGAGTTTGCGACGCAAGGTCCAGGTCGGCAGCTTCAGGCGTGCCGCCACTTCTTCCAGGTCGGGTTCCCGGCCACCATTGAGTAACGGCCCCAGCAACTGAGTGATGCGTTCACGCAGGCTGCGGGTGCGCGTCAGTTGCTCCAGTTCCCGCTCACAGAGTTGCAGCAAGTGTCGCCAGGTACTCGGGCAGTGCTCCGGGTTGCGCTGGGCGAGGCTGGCCAGACTGAGGCGCAATTGATTCTGTTCGGCGCCGAACTGAATCGGACAATCGCCCAGCGCGGCATACGCTTCACGATAATCCGGTTCGGCAAACTCAATCTCGATCCGTTCGGCGCGAAGCGGGGCAGGGCTCAGGCTGGACAATTGATGTAACCAGCCGGCGATGATCGAATCCACCACGAAGCGGTTGTAGGCGTTGTAAGGGCTGATGGAATAGAACCGCAACCACGCGCCCTGAGCGTCTTCATGAAAGCTCGACTGGCCACGATAGTTGGAGCCATACAAGGCTTCAAAACGAATCAGGCAGCGCGCCGCTTCTCGAACTGTCGGTGCCTGAGCGGCGGTGACCCCGGCCAGTCCGGCCTGACTCAGTCGACTGAGCCGGCCCATGCGCAAACCCAGCGCCGGGTCGTCGGTCAGTTGAATGGCGCCGTGGCCCAGGCGCATGTAGCGCGGGATCGACAGCCGGGCCCCCGCTTCGGCCAAGCGCGCGGCATCGAGGCCGTATTGCTCAAGCAGCGGTTGCGGGTCCACACCGTGGCTGAGCACGGCGTCGGCCAGGCTGTGAACAAAGCCCACTGACAGATCCCCAAGGCGCATCGGCAGCGGCTTCATGGGTTACAACCAGAGGTTCAGCAAGCGCGCGCCACGGGCGTTGCCGTCGGCGAATTGCTGGCCGTTGTTGCTGAGAAAACTTTGCCCCGCGCTGCCCTTGTCCCAGAACTGACCGCGCAGGAACACGCTAATGCCGGCAATGGCTTGGCTGCTGGGCGGTTGGCCGGTCAGTGTCAGACGATGCCAGGCCTGGCCTTCACTGAGTTCACCGGCCTTGAGGCTGACGGAGCCGGGCGTCGACAGCCCCTTGTAACCCCGCCACGGTTTGTCCCAGGTGTCGCGGCCGACGACATACGCGGGAACAGCCACCAAATGGGCGCCCTGAGCGTCGAGTTTGCGGTAGTTGTCCGGGTACCAGCTGTCGCTGCCGATCAGTACACCCAAGCGTCCGGCCGGGGTGTCGACGACGTTGAGCGTATGCTCGCCATTGGCTTCGATAACGTCTTTTTCAGCGAAGACCGGATGCATCTGGCGTTGCGGCTGGCCTACCGGCAGCCCGTCGCGACCGAACACCACGCTGCTGTTGTACAACGCACCACGGCCGACTTTCAGCGTGCCGTCTATGATGCTCGGCTCGGGCAACACGATAGTACCGGCCACCAGGGTCACGTTGAACGCCTTCGCCAGCCCTCCGAACAGTGCCTGATAATCCTTGGCCATGCCCTTGGCCTTCATCCGCAAGTGAGCGTCGTCGAGACGGCTTTCGCCCTTGGCACTGATCAGCGCACGGACGAACTGCACGGGATTGCTCACCGCCAGCCAGTTCATGGCTTCCTTGAGTGTGGTCGCCTGGTACAGCTCATCCTTCTCGCCGCTGACCATCAGCCAGGTGCCGATGTGTTCGGGCAGCACGACGATAGTCTTTTCATTCAGCAAGCCCTGGTTCTGGGCCTGCTGCAAATAGGCCGCGAGTTTGCGGTGCAGGCGTTCGGGGCTTTGATAGTCGGTGGGGAACAGCTCGGGCTGGATGCCCAGCAGATTGCCGCGATCGGCGGGTGTGCCTTGATCGACCGCGAGATGGATGCGCAGGTCCGACAGGTAATGACCCACTGGACGGTCCGCGGCCCACATGGCGTAGGTCGTCAGGGCGGCAATCAATGCCATGGATAAAGTCAGGTACAGAAGTTTGCGCATGGAAAACAGTCGACAGCCGTGTGCAGGGTTCGCGCCTAGGGTAGGGCGCATGTCGGCGCTTGCCAAGGGGCGCTGCACATTTGGATCAATAAGTTGTCAGTTTCGGTCATTGAGCGACAGGGGCGCGACTCTTAGTCTGTCGAACATGACTGACGGGGGCCGAAGAGCTCCTGCATATTTTCCGTGATCGCTCGATGTGGAGTTACAAATGGCCGCCGCTCATTACCCGCACCTGTTGGCCCCGCTGGACCTGGGATTTACCACGCTGCGCAACCGCACCCTGATGGGTTCGATGCACACCGGTCTTGAGGAAAAGCCTGGCGGTTTCGAACGCATGGCGGCGTACTTCGCCGAGCGTGCTCGCGGCGGTGTCGGCCTGATGGTCACCGGTGGCATTGGTCCGAACGATGAGGGCGGGGTGTATTCCGGCGCGGCCAAACTGACCACCGAGGAAGAAGCGCTCAAGCACCAGATCGTGACCCGCGCGGTGCACGAGGCGGGCGGCAAGATCTGCATGCAGATCCTCCATGCCGGTCGGTATGCCTACAGCCCGAAACAAGTCGCGCCGAGTGCCATTCAGGCGCCGATCAACCCGTTCAAGCCCAAAGAGCTGGACGAGGAAGGCATCGAGAAACAGATCAGCGATTTCGTCACCTGCTCGACCCTGGCGCAAAAAGCCGAGTACGACGGCGTCGAGATCATGGGTTCGGAAGGTTATTTCATTAACCAGTTCCTCGCCGCCCACACCAACCATCGCACCGATCGCTGGGGCGGCAGCTACGAAAACCGTATGCGCCTGCCGGTGGAGATCGTGCGCCGTGTACGCGAAGCGGTCGGCCCGAACTTCATCATCATCTTCCGCCTGTCGATGCTCGACCTGGTGGAAGGCGGCAGCACCTGGGAAGAAATCGTGACCCTGGCCAAAGCCATCGAGCAGGCCGGCGCCACCATCATCAACACCGGCATCGGCTGGCACGAAGCGCGGATCCCGACCATCGCCACCAAAGTGCCGCGTGCAGCGTTCAGCAAAGTCACGGCCAAGCTGCGCGGTTCGGTGAACATTCCACTGATCACCACCAACCGCATCAACACCCCGGAAGTGGCCGAGCAGATCCTGGCCGAGGGCGATGCCGACATGGTGTCCATGGCGCGACCGTTCCTTGCCGACCCGGATTTCGTCAACAAGGCGGCCGCTGGCCGTGGCGATGAAATCAACACCTGCATCGGCTGCAACCAGGCGTGCCTGGATCACACCTTTGGCGGCAAGTTGACCAGCTGCCTGGTGAACCCGCGTGCTTGTCATGAAACCGAACTCAACTACCTGCCGGTGCAGCAGATCAAGAAAATCGCCGTGGTCGGTGCCGGCCCTGCGGGCTTGTCTGCTGCAACCGTAGCGGCGGAGCGTGGGCACTCGGTGACGCTGTTTGATTCGGCCAGCGAGATTGGCGGCCAGTTCAACATCGCCAAGCGTGTGCCGGGCAAGGAAGAGTTCTTCGAAACCCTGCGATATTTCAACCGCAAACTGCAAACCACCAACGTCGAGGTGTGCCTGAACACTCGTGTCGATGTGGCGAAGCTGGTTGAGGGCGGTTACGACGAAATCATCCTGGCCACCGGCATCGCCCCAAGAACCCCGGCGATTCCGGGCGTTGAGAACGCCAAGGTGCTGAGCTACCTGGACGTGATCCTCGAGCGTAAACCGGTGGGCAAGCGTGTCGCGGTGATTGGCGCGGGCGGCATCGGTTTCGACGTGTCGGAGTTCCTGGTTCACCAAGGCGTGGCCACCAGTCAGGACCGCGAAGCGTTCTGGAAGGAGTGGGGCATTGATACACACCTGGAAGCGCGCGGCGGTGTTGCCGGCATCAAGGCTGAACGCCATGCGCCTGCGCGTGAAGTGTTCCTGCTGCAACGCAAGAAATCCAAGGTCGGTGACGGCCTCGGAAAAACCACGGGCTGGATTCACCGGACCGGTCTGAAGAACAAGCAGGTGCAGATGCTCAACAGCGTCGAATACTTGAAGATTGATGATGAAGGCCTGCACATCCGCATCGGCGAAACCGGTGAACCGCAGGTGCTGCCGGTGGACAACATCGTGATCTGCGCCGGGCAGGATCCGCTGCGCGAATTGCAGGAGGGTTTGGTGGCCGCGGGGCAGAACGTGCATTTGATTGGTGGTGCGGACGTGGCGGCAGAGCTGGATGCCAAGCGGGCGATCAATCAGGGTTCGCGTTTGGCTGCTGAGTTGTAATCAACTCAATCCCTGTGGCGAGGGGGCTTGCCCCCGTTGGGCTGCGCAGCAGCCCAAAAACCATGCTACTTGGTGTGTCAGACATATCTGTTTGAATGATTTTACGGCTGCTTCGCAACCGAATGGGGGCAAGCCCCCTCGCCACAACGGCTGTTAAGATGCTGGCTCTTAACCCCAGAGCCAGCATCGATGTTTCTCCCTCCCAACCACTGGCTCCCCCAAGCCCCGCTCCATCCCCTTCACCTCGACTGGCTCACAACCGCCAACATCGAAGTCGCCATCCTGCGCCTCGACCAGATCGATCCACTGATCAGCGGCAACAAGTGGTTCAAACTCATCGAGCACCTCAAAGCCGCTGACCAAGCCGGTGCCCAAGGCATCATCAGCCTCGGCGGTGCGCATTCCAATCACCTGCACGCACTGGCCGCCGCCGGCAAACGCTTCAATTTCAAAACGGTCGGCCTGCTGCGCGGTCATCCTCAGGAAACGCCGACGGTAAAGGACTTGCAAGCGTTCGGCATGCAGTTGCATTGGCTGGGTTATGGCGGGTATCGCGCGCGGCACGAACCGGGTTTCTGGCAGCCATGGCAGGCGCAATATCCCGACCTGCACCCGGTGCCCGAAGGTGGCGGTGGTTTGCGTGGGGCACATGGCTGCATGCAGCTGAAGGCAATGGTCCTCGAGCAACTGGGCCACCTGGGCTGGAGCGATTACGACGGTTGGTGGCTGGCTTGCGGAACCGGCACGACCCTGGCCGGCCTGGCGCTGGTCGAGGCGGGCGAACATCCGGTGTATGGCGCGCTCGCAGTGCCCGACGATCATGGCGTGGCACACCAGGTTGAATCGATCGTCCGAGAGGCGGGTTTGCAGGAGCCGGTTTATGAGCTGTTCGATGCCAGCCGTGGCGGCTTTGCCAAAGTCGATCCGCTGTTACTCGACTTCATCGGCCAGACCGAGCAGGCCACGGGTATCCCCCTCGAACCGTTGTACACCGGCAAGGCTTTGCTGATGCTAAAGCAGCAGGTCGAGGCTGGAACATTTGAAAAGGGTGCACGCCTGATCTTCATCCACACTGGCGGTTTGCAGGGTCGCCGGGGGTTCCACCCCAAAACCTGAAGCACACATCACACCCTGTGGCGAGGGGGCTTGCCCCCGTTGGACTGCGCAGCAGTCCCAAAGCCGACGAATCCGGTGTGTCAGGCTCGACACGGTTGCAGATTTTGGGGCCGCTTCGCAGCCCAACGGGGGCAAGCCCTCTCGCCACAGGAATCAGTGTTTTTCACCCACGCTTGGGCATCATCCGCAGCAGCGTGTTATCGCGCACCACATAGTGGTGATAAATCCCCGCCGCCGCGTGCAGGCCGATCAGCCAGTACCCGATGGTGCCACCGAGCTCATGCCAGCCCTCGATTTGCTTGGCCAGCTCTTTGTCTTCCGGGATCAGCAATGGCAGGTCGAAGCCGTAGAACATCACCTGATGCCCCTTGGCGCTGGTCACCAGCCAGCCGAGAATCGGCATCGCGATCATGAAAATGTACAGCGCCCAGTGCATCAGCCTGGCCAGCACGGTCTGCCAGTGCGGCGAGGCCGGAAAGATCTGGGGTGCCGGGCCCAGGCTGCGCGCGAACAGCCGCAGCCAAACCAATACAAACACCGTCAACCCAAGCATGAAGTGCGATTCGGTGATCAGCGTCCGGCCACCGCTGCCTTTGGGAAAGATCCCGCGAAATTCGATACAGGCGTAAACCAGCGCCAGCAAAACCAGCATCAACCAATGCAGCGCGATCGACACGGTGCTGTAGCGTGAGTCGGAATTCTTCCACGGCATACAGTGTTCCTCACAGGTCGGCCACCGTTCTTGGTCGACGGTGTTCCTAAACTGTAAGCCTGATTCGACGGGTCTGCCTGATCCTGGTAAAGGTTCAATGCGCTGGTTCAGGCTACAGACAGAAAAAAGCACCGCTATCCCTTGTAGGAGCGAGGCTTGCCCGCGAAGACGTCTGAACATTCAGCAGGGATGTCGGCTGGAAGGACGTCTTCGCGGGCAAGCCTCGCTCCTACAGGGAACGCGGTGCTTTTGGGTGGATCAGCTGCTTTGCGGCATTTCACCCTTGGCCAGACGCTTGTTGATGTCGGCGATCACCTCCGGCAAGTCGGTGATGGTGTCGATCATGTAGTGCGGCCGCGAGCCTTCGAACATCGCGTGGATGCGTTTGCGTTCACTGTCGAGTTGCTCGCTGCCCAGGGCGCGGAAACCTTCGTAGTCCAGACCCAGCGCGTTACCGGAGCAGATCAGCGCCACGGTCCACATGCCGGCGCGACGCCCTTCGAGAATGCCCGGCACGGTGTCGTCGATCTTCACGCAGGCCGCGACGTCGTCGATGCCCAGCGCAATCACGTTGGCCAGCGCCTGGGCCGGCCATGGGCGGCCGTTCGGCACTTCGTCGGTGGCGACCACGTGATCGGCCACGTAACCGTTGGTGGCGGCCAGTTCGACCACCTTGTCCATGACCTGTTTCGGGTAGCCGGAGCAGGAACCGATCTTGATCCCTTGTTGACGCAGGTTGGCGATGGTGTCCAGTGCGCCCGGAATCAGTGCCGAGTGCTCGGCGATTTTCTCGATCTGCAGCGGCATGAAACGCTTGTAGATGGCGGTGACATCATCGTCGGTCGGGGTGCGGCCGAACACGGCACGATAACGCTCGGCAACTTCCGGCTGATTGCACAAGGTGCGAATGTGGTCCCACTTGCCCATGCCCATCGGCCCGCGGGCCTCTTCGATGGAGATCTGGACGTCGAACTCGGCGAAGGCTTCGACAAAAATCTGCGTCGGCGCGAACGAACCGAAGTCGACCACGGTGCCGGCCCAGTCGAGGATGGCGGCCTGGAGTTTGGTTGGGTTTGTGTAGTTCATATGTTGTGTCCCTTGTAGGAGCGAGGCTTGCCCGCGAAGAACGATAATTCGGTGTGTCTGAAGAACCGCGTCGTCTGCATTCGCGGGCAAGCCTCGCTCCTACAGGATCAGCGGTGTCTGCTCATTCACATATCTAGGACTTCCATCTCGCGCAGCACTTCGGCCACGGCCGCCACGGCCGCGTGCATCTCGACTTGGTTGACGTGCCCGATGCAGCCGACGCGGAAGGTTTCGACCTGGGTCAATTTGCCGGGGTAGAGAATGAAACCCTTGGCCTTGACGCGTTCGTAGAATTCCTTGAACTGGTAACGCGGATCTTTCGGCGCGTGGAACGTGACGATGATCGGGGCCTGGATCGCGGCTGGCAGGAAGCTGCGCAAGCCGAGCTTGGCCATGTCATCGAGCAGCACCTGGCAGTTGTTGGCGTAGCGCTGATGCCGCGCGGGCAAACCACCTTCTTCGTTGTATTGCAGCAGGGCTTCGTGCAGCGCGGCGACCACATGGGTCGGCGGCGTGAAGCGCCATTGGCCGGTCTTGGCCATGTAGGTGTGCTGGTCAAACAAATCCATGGCCAGGGAATGAGAGTTGCCGGCCGCGTTGGCCAGCGCGTCTTTGCGGGCAAAGACAAAACCCATGCCCGGCACGCCTTCCAGGCATTTGCCCGAAGCGGCGATCAGCGCGTCGAAGGGCACCTGTTGTGCGTCGATCGGCAAGGCGCCGAAGGAACTCATGGCGTCGATGATCAGGCGTTTGCCGTGTTGCGCGATGACGTGGGCAATCTCTGGCAGCGGGTTGAGGATACCGGTGCTGGTTTCGCAGTGAATCAGCGCAACGTGGGTGATGCTGGCGTCGGCGTGCAGCAGACGGTCGACGTCGGCGGCGGTGGTCGGTTCGTCTTCGGCGGTTTCGAAGGTGCTGAAGGAGCGGCCGAGCACTTCGCAGATTTTCGCCAGGCGTTTTCCGTAGGCGCCGTTGATCAGCACCAGCACTTTGCCGTCGCGGGGCACCAGCGTGCCGATGGCCGCTTCGACCGCGAACGTGCCGCTGCCTTGCAGGGGCACGCAGTGATGGCTGTCGCCGCCATTGATGATTGCCAGCAATTGCTCGCACAGGCTGGCGGTCAGTTGATTGAAGCGGTCATCCCATGAACCCCAGTCGACCATCATCGCCTGACGGGTGCGGGCCGATGTGGTCAGTGGGCCGGGGGTGAGCAGGATTGGCTCGGCAGTGCTCATTCTTGTGTCCTCGCAAAAGCTCTCTGTGGGATGAAGCTACGGGACATAAATTGCAATTTCGGGTGCTATCAATCAAATTGTTTGTTGTTATGCCAGCCATCAGTGAGAGTTATCCATGAACCTGTTCCAGCTTCGAGCCTTTGACGCCGTGGCCCGCGAAGGCAGCTTCACCCGTGCGGCCGAGCGGCTGTTCATCAGCCAACCGGCGGTCACCGGGCACATCAAGGCCTTGGAAGAGCACTACCAGATCACCTTGCTGCGCCGCACCGCGCGACGAGTGGAGCTGACTGAAGAGGGCACCAAACTGGCGGCGATCACCCGGGCGATGTTCGGCCTGGCCGAAGAAGCGCAGGTGCTGCTGGAAGCGAATCGACAGTTGCTGACCGGACGCCTGGAAGTGGCGGCGGACGGGCCGCACATGGTGATGCCGATGCTGGCCAGCCTGCGGGCGCGGTATCCGGGGATCACGGTGAATCTGCGCTTGGGCAATGCTCAGGAAACGTTGGCGGCATTGTTGTCCGAGCATGCCGACGTGGCGGTGTTGACCGAAGTCGAGCCGCGTAAAGGCCTGCATTTGCAAGCATTGAGCGAATCACGGATTTGCGCGCTGGTGCCTGAAAGCCATCCGTGGGCCAAGGCGTCCAGGGGTGTGAAGCTTAAGGAGCTGGACCAAGTGATTATGGTCTTGCGTGAACCGAGTTCGATTACCCGACGGACTTTCGATGAGGCTTGCGCGACGGCGTCGGTCAATCCTCGGGTGTTGCTGGAGTTGGACAGTCGCGAAGCGGTAACCGAGGCCGTGGCGGCCGAGTTGGGCGTTGGCGTGGTGTCGTCGGTGGAGGTCAGCCACGACCCGCGGGTGGCGGCGGTGCCGATTATTGGTGAAGGGTTGGTTAACCGGCACATGATCGGGTGCATGGAACGGCGGCGGGATTTGCGTTTGATCCGGGCGTTTTTCGAGTTGGCGCCGGTCAGGTAGACCGAGGCGCAGCTATCGTGAGCAGGCTCGCTCCCACAGGGATTTTGTGAGCGCTGGAGATCCAATGTGAGAGTGAGCCTGCTCGCGATGAGGCCGGCCCTGTCTACACAAGACTCTCGCGAACCATCTCCAGAAACGTCGCCACCACCCGCCGAGAACTCTGCTCGCGCAAGCACACCACAGTGCTGGTATTGGACCTGGCGTATTTCCTGTTGAAACCGGCGCGCTAAGCGATTCTGCTCTGGGCGCCGGTGATCGTCTTCGAGCAAATGCCCTCGGTGGGCAAGGTGGGCGCGGCGATCATTCCCACTGCGTTCGAGCTGGCCGGGTTGCTTGGGCCGATCCTGCTCGGCCTGGCTTCGGACAAGCTGTTCGGCGCCCGGCGCATGCCGGCCTGCGTGATCAGTCTGTTGGCACTGACCGTTTCCCTGGCGTTGTTCATGGGCGCTCTGCACACCGGCAGCGTCTTGTTAGTGGTGGCGCTGCTGTTCGTCATGGGCCTGACCCTGTACGGACCGGATTCGATGATCAGCGGTGCGGCAGCGATTGATTTCGGCACCGCCAAGGCGGGCGCCACGGCCGCCGGGTTCGTCAACGGTTGCGGCTCGGTCGGGGCGATTCTCGGCGGATTGCTGCCGGGCTACTTCGACTCGGTCACTGTGTTCATCGTCTTCGCCGGCTGCGCGTTGTTCTGCGCCCTGGTGCTGATCCCCCACTGGAACAGCCGTCCGGCGGGTGTGCGCGTCGAAAGCGCTTTCGTGCCGAACCAGGCAATGACCGTAAAACCCCTGCGTACCTGAGGAGTAACCGATGAGACCTTTCTGGCTGGAACAGGCGTCGGGTCGCCTTGCAACTGGGCGTGAGGATTCACGAGAACACGGCGATGACCGGGCTTGATGAAGGACGGCCTGCGGGATTCAAACCCCCAGCGGTACCGCCAGAGCCGATTCGTTACCTCGGCTCGCTGATGGTGCGTAACGCCATCCGCCGCAAGGAGCGCGCCGAGGATCACGGGCGCCGGCCGCGGCATCTGGATGTGCGTCTGGCCAGGTTCGCGGCGGCGGCAGGCAAGGCTGACAAGGGCTGATCAATCCTGACGGTTGACCAGCCAGTCGAGCAGAAGTCGGCCATCGCTGCGTGGCTGTCGAGCGAGTCGAGGCGCTGGCGGGTTGCTCGCCGCAACACACAACACCGGGCGATCCGGGTCGCTGTCGAGAAAACTGATCAGCACTTCGGTGCCGGCGAGCGGCAGCCTGGACGGATCGATCCGACCGTCCGGCGCAGCGAGGG
Organism: Pseudomonas sp. NPDC099000; assembly: GCF_044759925.1. NCBI lineage: Bacteria > Pseudomonadati > Pseudomonadota > Gammaproteobacteria > Pseudomonadales > Pseudomonadaceae > Pseudomonas > Pseudomonas sp. NPDC099000. Next base: position 25,527 of record NZ_JBIWAF010000018.1, on the reverse strand, counting down.
CCACAGGTAGCCAGAGGCCGGTGGATTCCTCGTCGTCGGCTTGCGCGGTGGGCCACAACCGAACCTCAATCCGCCCCTGTGCATCCAGCACCGCCGGTTGCCCGGCAGGGCCGAGTACTCGCGCCGGTTGATAGCCCGGAATGCTCGGTCTGGCCTCAGTCAGCGCGGGGCGGAACACCGTTGACCACGGAATGGCTGTGAATTGGTTGCTGTAACGCCGGGTCATGTTGAATGTGTCCTCGGCGAGAATCGACGGCTGGTGGCCCTGATGCCGGATCTCGGTCAGCAGCCACTGATCGTTGAAGTTCGCGATGGGGTGTTCCGACACTTGCACGATGCATCCGCTGCGCAAATCACTGTGATTGCTTTGCCCCTGTATCTGCCGATGCCGGCAGCGCAGCCGCTCCAGTGATCGACGACTTGATTGCTCACACTGGAGCCGTTGCGGCGCGGGCGAGGCGTGGCGCTGGAACAATTCAGTGATCACCGGGACGTTGGCGGGATCGGCCGTCTCGCCATGAAAAGGCATCAGCAGCGGTTCCTGGGGAAAGCTCAGGGTGTCGTCCGCCAGCACCAGCACATGGCCGTCGCGCTGATGTTCGAAGTGATAGTGAATGCCTTCTTCTTCGCAGAGCCGTTGCAGGAACGCCAGGTCGCTCTCATCAAACTGAATGCAGAACGGTCGCACCGGATAGCGCCCGTTCGGCAGTTCAAAACGGTAGCTGTCTTCGGCGATCGCGTTTTCGGCGAGCAACTGGCGCAGGATGGCGGGCACGCCGAGTTGATGAAAGACCCGACGGCAAGGGTGCCGGTCCAGTTGTTGCAGCCAGGGCACCAATACCACGTGGTAACCGACTCGGTGCGGGCCACGATACTCGCGACTGGCGCTGTGCAAGATGCCGTGAATACCGGTGTCATCCCCCAGGCTCAGGAATGCCGGTTGCTGCAGCAACCGTTCAAGGTTCATGGCTGGTGCCAGGCCGATCACTTCAATCTCGAAACGATAGGGCTGGTTGAGACGTTCACGGCCACTGAACTGCAACACCTGCAGACTCAATCCACTGTCCAGGAGGGTCAGGGTGTAGGGACTTTCCTTGTCGTTGTGCATCGAACGCGCTTCTGCCATGGAATATGGGCGCAGAGGGTACGAAACCACGGCCCCTTATAGTCACCGCAAATCGACTTTTCAGAATCGCCCTACAAGCGCCGGTGAAGATGTCGATTCGTCATGCCGGTGGGCCGGGTGGAATTTTTGGTCGATTGCCAACTTTAGGCCGTATAAACTTGCGCAAAGCGTCGGCCAATAGATGTCTCGGCGCCACAGATAAGAGAGTGAGTAATGGGCGCACAGTGGAAGGTTAAACACAAAGAAGCGGCATCTAACGCCAAGGGCAAGATCTTCGGCAAACTGGTGAAAGAAATCACCATTGCTGCGCGTAACGGTGCCGATACTGCCACCAACGCACACCTGCGCCTGGTGGTCGAGCAGGCCAAGAAAGCCTCGATGCCCAAGGAAACCCTGGATCGCGCGATCAAGAAAGGCGCGGGCCTGTTGGGCGAAACCGTGCAATACCATCGCGTGACCTATGAAGGCTTCGCCCCGCATCAGGTGCCGCTGATCGTTGAATGCGTGACCGACAACATCAACCGCACCGTCGCGGAAATCCGCGTGGCCTTCCGTAAGGGCCAGTTGGGCGCTTCCGGTTCGGTGTCGTGGGACTTCAACCATGTGGGCATGATCGAAGCGTCCCCGGACAGCCCGGACGCCGATCCGGAAATGGCCGCGATTGAAGCCGGAGCCCAGGATTTCGAACCCGGTGAAGAAGAGGGCACCACCCTGTTCCTGACCGAGCCAGCGGACCTGGACGCCGTTCAGAAGGCGCTGCCTGAGCAAGGTTTTACCGTGTTGGCGGCCAAGTTGGGTTATCAGCCGAAAAACCCGGTGAGCGGTTTGAGCGACGAGCAGATGGCTGAAGTCGAGGCGTTCCTGGAAGGCCTCGATAACCATGATGATGTGCAGGATATGTTTGTTGGTTTGGCGGGTTAAGCCTTCGAACTTGTGATGACTTGTGGCGAGGGGGCTTGCCCCCGTTCGGTTGCGTAGCAGCCGTCGCTTTTGGGGTCGCTTCGCAACCCAACGGGGGCAAGCCCCCTCGCCACAGGTTTGTATTTGCCTTTAGCTCAGTGGGAGGCAGCTAACTCCAGTCCTATCTCTCTGAACCCCGGCCGCGCCAGCACCTGCGGCTGACAGCAACGCTGTTGCAATGCCTCCAGCTGCACACGCCTCTCATCACTCAACCCCGAATCGATCCGCTCCAGCAATTCCCCCAGCAAAACCCCGAACGCCCGCACTTCGATCCGCTGCAGCGCACGGCTCTCAAGGCTGTTGGATGTCTCATGGAAAGACGCCGCGCCAAAGTCCCCCAGCAGACAATCCCCGTGCTCGTTGCACAAAATATTGTGGCCATAGAGATCGCCGTGGGTGATGCCTTGGCGGTGCAAATGCTCGGCCACCGAGGCGATGCCGCGGGCCATGCGCAACGCCACGTCAGCACTGAAACGGGTGTCATCGGCGTACACGTCACGGGTACAGGACGCCAGGCTCGGCAGCCCGGCGAGATTGCGATAACTCGGATCGATCAATTGCATCACCAGCCCGGCCTGCTGTTCGGGATGCCCGACGATGCGGCCTTCGACCCGGATCAGATTGGGGTGAATACCGGCGGTGATGCAGGCGTTCATCTCGTGCAGCGGTGAACCATCGCTGGTCATTTCACCTTTGTAGAGTTTCACCGCGATCTGCGTGGCCGGTTGACCCGGTCGTTCCCACGCCGCGCGATGAATCACTCCCGAAGCACCTTCGCCCAGTTGTTGCTCCAGGCGCAGCTCGGACCACGCAATACTCGCCGTGGCATCGAGGGCCGCTGCATCGGCTTCTGTTTCCAGCGGGTTACCGGCATACGCCAGCCAGGTCAGGCTTGGCAGGGTCAGCAGCCACTCGGGCAGTTCGGTCAGTTGATTGGCAGCGATGCGGATCAGCTCGAGTCGATGGCATTGACTCAGGCTTTCGGGCAGGCGCTGCAAGCGATTGCCGGCAAGCATGAGTTTTTGCAGGTGTGGGCGCTGACCCAACTCGGCGGGCAGTTCACGCAGTCGGTTATCGGTAAGGATCAACCAACGCAGCAATGGCGGCAGCGCGGCGGCGGGCACCGTTTCGATGGCATTGGCCTTGAAACCGATCATTGTCAGCGCGGCGCATCGGCCGAGGCACGCGGGCAGTTCGGTGAACAGGTTGTCCGAGCAAAACAGCACGCGCAAACGAGTCAGTCGATGCAGGTCATCCGGCAGGCGGCTCAAGGCGTTGCCGCTGAGGTTGAGCACTTCCAGCGAGTCCGCCAGGTCGAAGATTTCTCGCGGAAATTCAGTCAGGCCGCAGGCCAGATCCAGGCGGGTGATGCCTGTCAGTTGACCGGCGCGCAGTTGGGCGAGGGTATCCATGGACGGGTTCGCTATTGATCGAGGGGAGGGCGCGGGGCCCTGGAAATGGGCGACATGATAGCGGGAAAGGTGCGCCGCCTGTGAGGCCGCCTTCACGAGCACGCGCGCTCCCACATTAGTTGACCGAGTTGTCTGGGCGGAGTCGATCTGATGTGAGAGCGCAGTCGTAAAATCAGAAATTGCGGCGTGCCAGGCAATCCGCATTTCTGGATTCACGACTGCTTCGTAGCCGAACTGGGATAACCCCCCTCGCCACAAGGCAACTACAGAGAGTGTGTCATTGCGGCGATATCTAGCGCTCGATACTGCGATTCCACCGTGCATTCCACGCCGGGCGCTGTTCGTTGACCTGATCCCAATCAATGGCAATCGCGGTGGTCAGGTACTGCTTCATCGCCTCGACCTGGCCGCGCGTCTTGTCGGTGGTCGGCGTATTCGGGTTGGACGGGATCTGGTCGCCATCCTCAAGCGCGGCGGCCTGGGCTTCAGGCGTCAGCAAAAACGCTGCGAGTTTCTGCGCCAGTTCCGGTTGAGTGTTGTTGGCGATGGCGCACTCGGCCACGTTGAGCACCACGGAGCCTTCCTTCGGCTGCGCATATTCCACTGGCATGCCTTTGAGTTTCAGTGCGGTGACTTGAGTCGGGGTCAGCGGGAACAGTGCGGCTTCGTCGGTCTGGAGCATTTCGGAAATCTTCGCCGAGCTCGGAATGTATTCCAGCACGTTGCGCCCGACGGTGTTCGGCCAGGCCTTGAAGCCCGGCTCGACGTCGGTTTCGCTGCCGCCCTGAATCCGGTTGAACATCAGGAAACCGTGCAGGCCGAAGGTCGACGAGGCCATCGACTGGAACACCAGTTTGTCCTTGAAACGCGGGTCGGCCATGTCCATCCATGAGGTCGGCGCGGCCCAGCCTTTCTCCTTGAACAGGCGTGTGTTGTACGCCAGCCCGGTCACACCAAGGCTGACCGCCACCGCTTGATCCTTGATGCGACCCTTGGCCGGAATCTGCGCCAGCGGCGCGCTGTCTTCGAGTTTGTCGCACAGCCCCATGGCGATGGCGCGGTACATGATGCCGTCGTCGAGGAACATCACGTGCATCTGCGGGTTGCCTTTGCTGGCCTGGACCTTGGCCAGGATATCGGCGGAAGTCCCCGGCACGATCACCACTTTGACGTTGTTGGCTTTCTCGAACACCGGCAGCACCTTGTCGGCGTAGAGCCGCTCCATGGTCCCGCCGTTCATGCCCAAATAAAGCGTCGGTTCGGCCTGGGCCTGGGCGGTGGAGAACAGGGCTCCCAGGCAGGAAAAACCAAGCAGTGCAGTGCGTTTGACGTTATTCATTGGCGCGACCTTCCTCTATCAAGCAACGGAGATGGAGTGAAACCGGGTGATGGAAAACGCATCCAGTGGCGTCTTTGAGGCGCCGCTGCAGATGATCTCGGTGAGCGCCTGGCCCACCGCCGGGCCGATCTGGAAACCCGCGCCGGCAAAGCCGAAGGCGTGCAACAGACCAAGTTGAGTGCTGCTATGACCGATCACCGGTTGGCGGTCGGGCAGGTAACCTTCGGTGCCGCTCCAGGTGCGAATCGCCTGGGCGCCTTCAAGAAACGGGTAGAGTTCGACGGCCTGGCGCAGGATCTCGATTACGGCGTGTTGGCCGGGGCGGGCGCGGGCGTCATCGAGGGCAAAACCCTGGCCGCCACCGAGCACGCAATTGCCGCGCGCCACCTGACGCGCATAGATGCCGCCACCCTCGACGCCGGTGCTGGCATTCATCACCAATGGCAACGGCTCGGTGACCAGCATCGCCGGGTGGCCGGCGTGCATCGGTACCGCTTCGCCAAACTGTGCGGCCAGGTGTCCGGCCCAGGCCCCCGCGCAGTTCAGCAGCCAGGGCGCGTGCAACTCGAGGCCGGTTTGCGTGCTGACGCGAAAGCGCTGACCGTCGTGTTCCACCGCCGTCACTGCGCACTGTTCATGGACCTGCGCGCCGTGCCGGCGGGCCGTTTGAGCGAAGGCGGGGGACACCAGCCGCGGGTTGGCGTGGCCGTCATCCGGGCAAAACGATGCGCCCACTGCGACGTCGCCGACCCACGGAAAACGCGCGCGCAACTCGTGGCGATCGAGTATCTGCAAATCGAGTCCGAAGCCCTGGCTGCTGACGGCATAGTGCTGCAAGGCGTGCAGGTCGTTGAGGCTGCGGGCCAGTTTCAAATGACCGCTGCGTTGATATTCGCCGTCGATGCCGATCAGTTGCGGCAACTGTGCCCAGAGCTCGTGAGCCCGTTGCGACAGCGGTAATTGCGACAGTGGACGCCCCTGACGCCGCACACCGCCGTAGTTCACGCCGCTGGAATGCGAGCCGCAAAAATCGCGCTCCAGCAGTGCAACACGCCGGCCGGCCTTGCTCAGAAAAAGTGCCGCCGAGGCCCCGACAATGCCGCCGCCAATGATCACCGCATCGACTTCGATCATGGCTCGATCTCCAGGCCAAACGGCAGTGGCTTGATCGGCGCCTGCGCCCGCAAGCGACCGATGTCCGATACCGGGCGCCGGCTTTCGCAGGCGATGATTTCCGCCGCTGCGGCGCCGCACATGCGCCCCTGACAGCGCCCCATGCCAATGCGGCAATGCGCCTTGACCCGATTGATTTCCCAGTGACCTTCGCGCACTACCTGGCGAATGTCGCCGGCCAGCACTTCTTCGCAGCGGCAGACCATCACGTCATCGGCGGTTTCGCTGGCCCAGTGCTCGGGAAAGGCGAAGGCGCGCTCCAGTCCGTTGCGGAATTCGCCGATGCGTTGCAGGGAGCGTTCAAGGTTGTCGGGACGTTGTGGCGCAATCAGGTTGCCAGTGTCTTGGAGCAACGCCAGCGCCGCCCGTTCGCCGGCCATTTCGGCGGCGTCGGCGCCCATGATGCCGGCGCCATCACCGGCCAGATAAACCTCGGCGACACTGCTGCGACCGGCGGGATCACGCTGCGGCAGCCAGGCGCGGTTGAGTGGGTTCCAGGCGAATTCACAGCCGAGCAAATCGGCGAGTTGGGTTTCACTGCGCAGGCCGTGGGCGAAGGCAACAGCGTCGCAATCGAGCAGATGTTCGCCTTTGGTGTTGGACCACTCCAGCGATTGCACGCGCTGTGCTCCGTTGACGCGTTTCAGGGTTGCGCCCTGATGCACCGGGATGCCGCGGGCGGTCAGCCAGCTGCGGTAGTAAATGCCTTTGGCCAAAGTGGACGGTTGCGACAGCAGGCCGGGGAGGGCGCGGGCCTGAGCGCTGAAGGGCGAACTGTCGAGCACCGCGACCACCTTCGCGCCGGCCTTGGCGTATTGGTACGCCACCAGGTACAACAACGGGCCGCTGCCGGCGAACACTACGCGCTCACCGATGGCGCAGCCCTGGAATTTGAGCGCGATCTGCGCCGCACCGAGGCTGTAGACACCCGGCAACGTCCAGCCCGACACCGGCAAGATCCGGTCAGTGGCCCCCGTGGCGACGATCACGCGGGAGAATTCCAGTCGTGCGGCACGGCCTTCATGCAAAGTGTCCAGCGCACCATCTTCGGCGTTCCAGACCAGCGTCTCGGGGCGGTAGTCGAGGTGTTCGCGCAATTCGTCGATGGTGTGATGCAACGCACTGGCCTTGCCCGCCTCGAAGCCATACAGCTTGACCGCCGAGCGCTTGAAGTTCTCAGGCTGACGCCGATAAATCTGCCCGCCACCGCGCGCCGCTTCGTCCAGCAACACCGGACGAACCCCATGCGCCACCAACGTCTGCGCCGCACGAATTCCCGCCGGGCCAGCGCCGATAATGACCACAGCCTTCATACCCACCCCGTCGGCAGTGCTTTTGTGGGAGCGAGCCTGCTCGCGATGACTGCGGCCCATTCAACATGGATGGTGACTGACAGACCGCTATCGCGAGCAGGCTCACTCCTACATTTGATGGGGGTTGTCCCCTGGCTTTGTGAGCGACGCCGATCCCTTGTAGGAGCGAGCCTGCTCGCGATGGCGGCGGCACATTCAACGGATGTGTTGGCAGGCAGACCGCTATCGCGAGCAGGCTCACTCCTACAGGGGATCTCGGTTCTGCGGGTAGAAAATGTGTTCATAGGGAGCGCCCCGGTTCGCGGCTTATTTGTTGGCCGGCTTCGAGCAGCGTCGAACAGGCCCGCACGCGGCGGCCGTCGCCCAGGCGGACCCAGCAGTCCTGACACGCGCCCATCAGGCAGAATCCAGCGCGGGGTTCGGCGCTGAAGTCGCTGCCGCGCAAGTGATTGCTGGAGGTCAACACCGCGGTCAGCAGCGTGTCGCCGAGCAGGCCGCTGGCCGGTTCTCCGTCCAGGGTAAAATCCAGGGCCGGGCGGTCGCCTTCGGTCAGTCGTTTCAGCAAAGCCATGGCGCCCTCATTGTTTACCCACCAGCACCCGATCCAGGCCATACACCCGATCGAGCAGAATCATGGTCAGCGCCGTCAGCCCGATCACCAGAGCCGACACCGCCGCCATCATCGGGTCGATGGATTCGGTGGCGTAGACGTACATGCGCACCGGCAGGGTTTGCGTGGCCGGCGAGGTGACGAAGATCGACAGCGTGACCTCGTCAAAACTGTTGATGAACGCCAGCAGCCAGCCCCCGGCGACCCCCGGCAGAATCATCGGCAAGGTGATTTCCCGGAACAGCGTGAAGCGCCCGGCACCCAACGATTGCGCGGCGTGTTCGGCGCTGCGATCCAGGCCGATGGCCGACGCCAGCACCAGTCGCAACACATACGGCGTGATCACCAGCACGTGGGCGAAGATCAGCCAGGCGAAGCTGCCGTTGACGCCCATCAGCGCAAACAAACGCAACAGCGCCACGCCCAGCACCAAGTGCGGAATGATGATCGGCGACAGAAACAGACCATTGAGAAAGTCCCGTCCGGGGAACTCGAAGCGCGTGATCGCCAGCGCCGCTGGCACCGCGATCAGTGTCGCCAGGCTGGCCGCGCAAAAGGCCAGGATCAGGCTGTTGTAGAACGCATCGACAAAGTCGGCACGCTCGAACACCGCGCGGAACCAGCGCAGGGAAAATTCTGTGGTCGGCAGGCTCAGGGTGTTTTCCGGGGTGAAGGCCACGAGGCACACCACCACCAGCGGCGCGAGCATGAACAGCACCACCAGGGCATGGAACAGCAGGGCGAAAGGACCGTTCTTGGACATGACGAGTTATCCCAATGACTTCTTGTAGCGGCCTTCGATCATCCGGTTCCACGACAGCATGATCAGCAGGTTGAGCAACAGCAGTGCGACCGCGATGGCCGCGCCCATCGGCCAGTTGAGCTCCGACAGGTATTGGTCGTAGATCAGCGTCGCGACCATCTTCAGGCGACGCCCGCCGAGCAGGCCCGGTATGGCGAAGGAACTGGCGGCCAGACCAAACACGATCAAGGTGCCCGAGAGCACGCCGGGCATGATCTGCGGCAACACCACCTGGCGCATCACGGTGAAGTGGCTGGCGCCCAGCGACATCGCTGCCTGCTCGGCGGCGGGGTCGAGTTTCTGCAGCGAGGTCCAGACCGGGATGATCATGAACGGCAGCATCACGTGGACCAGCGCAATCACTACCGCGAACGGCGTGTACAGCAACTTCATTGGCGAGCCACCGAAGGCTTGCAGGGTCTGGTTGACCAGCCCGTCGGCACCTAGCAGCAGGCTCCAGCCAAACGCGCGTACCACCACCGAAATCAGCAGCGGCGTGAGGATCAGAATCAGGAAAATCGAGCGCCAGGGTGCGCCCATGCGGCTGAGGATGTAGGCCTCGGGCACGCCGATCACCACGCAGAGCAGGGTGGTCAGGGCGCTGATCCACATCGTGCGCAGGAAGATTTCGTAGAAATACGGATCGCCCAGCAGGCTGCTGTAGTGGTCGAGGGTGAAGGCGTCGCCATTGATCCCCGAGCTGTAGTCGAAGACGTTGAACGACAGCACCAGGGTCAGCATCAGCGGGATGATCAGCAGCCCGAGGTAAAGCGCCAAGGCCGGTGCCGACAGCCAGTAACCCTGGCGCCCTTGGCGAATGGCGGCAAGCGTACTCATGCCGGCACCTCGTCGACACTCAGCACCCGCAGCAACGTCGCGTCCCAATCGAGCCCAATTGCCGTGCCTTCGGTCAGTGGTGCCGAGCCGTCGTTGCGGCGCACCACGCTGAGTTCGCCCAAGGTCGTCGACACGCCGTACAACCATTGGCTGCCAAGGAAGAAACGGCTGACGATCTTGCCTTGCAGGCGACCCTGGCCCTGGTCCCGCAGATCGATTTTTTCCGGACGCAGGCTCAGGGTCAGTTCGCCGCCACTTTGCACCTGGACCACGCCCGCGCCATCACGCTCGCCGGGCAGCAAATTGGCTTTGCCGACGAACCCGGAAATGAACTCGGTACGCGGGTGTTCATAGAGGGTGTAGGGCGCGTCGATCTGGGTGATGCGCCCGGCCTGCATCACCACCACGCGGTCGCTGATGGACAGCGCTTCGGACTGATCGTGGGTGACCATCAACGTGGTGATTCCGACTTCGCGCTGGATGCGGCGGATCTCGAACTGCATCTCTTCGCGCAGGTTGGCGTCGAGGTTGGACAGCGGCTCATCGAGCAGCAGCACCGGCGGCTCGATCACCAGGGCCCGGGCCAGTGCGACACGCTGGCGCTGGCCGCCGGACAACTCCCGTGGATAGCGCTCGGCGTGTTGATTCAGACGCACCAGTTTCAGCACCCGATCCACCCGTTGCTGCAACTCGGCACCAGGCACTTTGCGCATCCGCAGGCCGAAGGCGACGTTGTCTTTGACGGTCATGTGCGGGAACAGTGCGTAACTCTGGAACACCACCCCCAAGCCCCGACTGGCAGGTTTGGCGTGGGTGATGTCGCGGCCGTCCAGCAAGATGCGTCCGCTGCTGACTTCAACGAAGCCGGCGATCATTTGCAGGGTGGTGGTTTTGCCGCAGCCGGAGGGGCCGAGCAGGGACACGAATTCGCCTTTCTCGACCGAGAGGTCGGTGGCGACGACGGCGTCGATCTCGCCGTAACGTTTGCCGAGTCCTTCAAGTTGCACAAAAGCCATAACTGCGCTCCACCTGAGATTGTTATGCGTCGCCCGAAGGCGCGCTTTTTTGTATGGGCAGATACGAAAAGATGTTGCGGGGTGCGTTGGCGCTCGACTTCAGTCGGCTGCCGCTGTTGTTCGAATCGCCCCTGTCTGGACGCAGAGTAGGACGAAGAATAGGATGGGCTCAATGGCCTATTTCACTGAAGCGATGACTATTTTCAGTTTCATTCGGTGAGTAAATTTATTGTCGAGAAATCACATGCATGATTCCACTGAGCGGAATGAAAACAAAAATGAAGTCGGTGTCGGAGCAGTGTCCAGACTGTTTGCCGTGTTGCGCAGTCTGGGTGACACCGTCGAGGGCGGGGAGCGTGTGACCCAACTGGCGCAGCGTATCGGCCTGTCGCAACCGACCACGCACCGTTTGTTGCGCAGCCTGATGGACGAAGGCATGGTCGAACAGGACGCTCGCAGTAAACGCTATCGCTTGAGCCTGGATTTTTTTGCGTTGGCGGCGCGGGCCGGCAACACCGGGAATCTGCGCGAACTGGTGCGACCATCGTTGCTGCGACTGTCGGCTTCGTTGGGGGATTCGTTGTTTTTACTGGCGCGCAGCGGGTTTGATGCGATCTGCCTGGACCGCAGTGAAGGGCCGTTTCCGATCCGCACCTTTACCGGCGATATCGGTGGGCGGGTGGCGCTTGGCGTCGGCCAGGGCAGTCTGGCGATTCTGGCGTTTTTGCCGGAAGAGGAGCGCGATACGGTGATCCATTACAACTTGCCGCGGCTCAAGGATTTTCACCTGTACGACGAGGTGTTCCTGCGTTCGGAAGTCGAGAACGTGCGCACGCTGGGTTACGCCGGGCGCAACACCGGTGTGCTGCAAGGCATGGCCGGTGTCGCGGTGCCGATTCTGGACCGTGAAGGGCGAGCGGTGGCGGCGTTGAGCGTGGCCACGGTCAGTGATCGCCTTGGGCCGGATCGTTTGCCGACGGTGGTAGAGATGCTCAAGCGCGAAGCGGCGCTGATCGGGCCGCGGATCAATCCGTTTGATCCGCTGTTGCGCCGGCCTTCGCAAGTATTCGGGCAGGGCTGAGCACATTTTCCAAATAACCACCGACCCGCTGTAGGAGTGAGCCTGCTCGCGATAGCGGAGTGTCAGTCGACATTGATGGTGCCTGACACTCCGCCTTCGCGAGCAGGCTCACTCCTACAGGGGATCGGTGGTGTGGTCAGAACTGGGTGGTTTGCTTGAGCATCTGCGCCGCCGGCGTATTGCTCGGGCTGACCATCGCATAGTTGTAGCCGGCGCCGGACCAATACTCGGCCTGCAACTCGCCATCGCTGCGACTGCCCCGAGGCAGCAGGTTGTTTTTCGGTCCTGGTGGTCGCACGTAGAAGCTGATCTTGTGCCCGCCCTGGTCTTCGTAAACCACCATCGCCGCCGGCCCTTGCTCGGTGCTGAGCAAGCGGCCGCTGATCGGTTTGAAGCCTGAGTCCGACAGGTCCGGCAGGCGATTGGCGTGAGAGAAATAACGGTCGAGCCAGCCCTGCATGTCGCCGTCGTCGCTGACCTTGTAGTCGGCCGGCAGGATGCCTTGCTGGGCGATCAATCGGTAAGCCTGCATCGCATCGGTCATCGGCGGTGGCGGGCTGGCCAGCGTCATTTCCCGCGCCTGCCAGCCGCTCAATCCGCCGACGCTGACCGCAATCAAGAGCACAGCAGCGCTGGCCAGATGACGGCGGGACTGGCGTTTGATCCGCTGGCGAATCAGCGCCGGGTCTAGGCCCGGGTTGGCTGTGTAGTGCAACGCACCGCTCATGGCCGCGCGCAGTTGTTGGGCGTCCTGCTGCCAGTCGCGTACTTGCGCGGCGGCTTCAGGATTGCTGGTCAGGTAAGTCTCGACCAGGCGTCGGTCGGCGTCGTTGAGTTGATGATCGACGTAGGCGTGCAGGTCGCGTTCGCTCGGGGGCATGCTGATCATTTGAGTATCCGCAGAGAAGGGCTGGTGATTTCGCCGTCGCTGAGTTGGCGCAGGGCCTGACGGGCGCGGGACAGGCGGGACATCACGGTGCCGGTCGGGACGTCGAGAATCTCGGCGACCTCTTTATAACTCAAACCTTCCACTGACACCCAGAGCAGCAACGCGCGCTGTTCAGTGGTGAGCTGGTCGAAGGCTTGCAGGGTGGATTGGGCAATCACGGTGCGTTCTACCGACGGCGCGGCATCGTCACGGCCGGTAAAGAATTCGAGCATCCGCGCATAACGCCGGGTGCGCCGATGAGCGTCGAGAAACTGTCGATAAAGAATCGAAAACAGCCAGGCGCGCAAGTCGCCCTCGGCGCGTTTGTCGCCCCAACTCGACAGCGCGCGCTCCAGGCTCGATTGCACCAGATCGTCCGCGCTGCTGGGATTGCGTGTCAACGACACGGCAAACCGGCGCAACCTGGGAATGATTTCTCTGAGTTGTTCGTCGATATCGTTCATGAAGTTCTGACTAGTCACTACGCTTGGGGTGGGTATCCGGTCTCACGAATACGTTTCCTTTGTGGCGGCGTCTGTTGTCGCCATACTGCGTTGCCGCTCCTCGCCATAGCGAGCTATGACTCGTCGCGGCGCCTTGTCTGGCAACAACAGCCACTCGCCAAAAAGGAACGTATTCGTGAGACCGGACACCAGGAAGACGCCCGGCACTTGAGGTTATTCCACGCCTGAAAAAATAAATACCGGGCGATGGAATAAAGCGTCGTGGGGTACGTCTGCTTGTTTCTTCTCACTTGTGGCCGATGGCCCTGGAGTCATTCATGGTAGATCGCTCATCACCGCCCACCCGGCCACCTTTGAGTGCTGCGAGCCTGGTATTTCGCCTGGCCGGCATTGCTGTGGTCGTCGCTGTTTTGGCCGGGGCTTTTGCCTACGTCAACGGCACGTTCGATCCACAACGCCTGACGCCGAAAAAGCTGATCAATGTGCTGGAAACCAACAACGGTGTGCACCCGGGGTTTCGCCGTAACCACGCTAAGGGCGTGTGCGTGATCGGGCATTTCGAGAGCAGTGGCGAGGCGCGCAGCTATTCCAGCGCCCAGGTCTTCAGCGAGCCGCAGACTCCGGTGGTCGGGCGTTTCGCGTTGCCCGCCGGCAATCCCTATGCGCCTGACAGCGCCGTGCCAATCCGCAGCATGGCGTTGCGTTTCACTCAGGCTAACGGCCAGCAATGGCGCACCGGGATGAACAGCATGCCGGTGTTCCCGGTGGGCACGCCTGAAGCGTTCTATCAACTACAGCAGGCGCAATCGCCGGATCCGGCCACCGGCAAACCCAATCCTGCGGCGGTTCCGGCGTTCTTTGGTGCTCACCCGGAAGCCGCGCCATTCCTGGCCTGGATCAAGACGGCCAAGCCTTCGGCCAGTTATGCGACGGAGACGTACAACAGCGTCAACGCGTTTTACCTGGTGAACGCGACCGGTCAGCGCCAAGCGGTGCGTTGGAGCATGACACCGATAGCGAAAGATGCCGCGGGTGCTACGGCGCCTGAAGGGGCTGACTTCCTGGAAAAAGACCTGGTTCAGCGTTTGTCCGCCGGACCGCTGCGTTGGCAGTTGAACATCACCCTGGCGAACGGCGGTGATCCGGTCAACGACGCCAGCAAGGCCTGGCCTGACGGGCGCAAAGTGGTGAACGCCGGCACCTTGGTGCTGGAACGCACGCAACCGCAACTCAATGGCGAGTGCCGTGACATCAACTACGACCCGCTCGTATTGCCGGCCGGTATCGAAGGCTCCGACGACCCATTACTCGCCGCGCGCTCGGCGGGTTACGCCAGTTCCTATCTGCGTCGCACCAGTGAAGTCAATCAGTTGCCTGCCGCCAACGCTAAACAGGAGGCTCATCAATGAGTGCTCAACCGAATCATTTCGCGCCGTTGGCGCGGCTGCTGCATTGGCTGATGGCGCTGATGATCATTGCGATGCTGTTTATCGGCGCGGGCATGGTGGCCTCGGTGTCCGAGCGGCATGAGTGGCTGATCCATCTGCACAAACCGTTGGGCATTGCGATTTTGCTGCTGGTGATTGTGCGTCTGGTGGTGCGTTTCTCCACTCAGCAACCACCGTTACCCGCGGACTTACCCGGTTGGCAGGTGTTAGCGGCGAAGGCTTCGCATGTTTTGTTGTACGTGTTGATGCTGGTTTTGCCGTTGCTGGGCTGGGCGATGATCTCGGCGGCGGGGGATCCGGTGATGCTCAGCAATTCGTTCCAGTTGCCGTCAATCCTGCCCGCCAATGCGCAGATGTTTGCGTTTTTGCGCAAGGCTCATGGGTATCTGGCGTATCTGCTGTTTCTGACCGTGTTGTTGCATCTGGCGGCGGCGTTGTTTCACGGTTGGGTACGGCGTGATGAGGTGCTGGACAGCATGTTGCGAGGGAAGGATCGCGGCTGAAGGAAATCATGGCTGCATGCCGGGCATGCAGCCATCGAGGTGCTCAGCGCAGGGTATCGACCATGTCGGCAACGGTCGTCAGCACGTCCTTGCCCAACTGCTTGGAGCGCTTGCCCGACCAACCGGTCAAGGCATTCGGCGCGTCATTGTTGTCCTTGAACGGCATCTCCAGGGTCAGTGACAGGCAGTCGAATTTCTGACCGACACTGTTACAGGCCAGCGTCATGTTGGCTTTGCCCGGTTCGTCGAGGGTGTAGCCGTGCTTGGTCTGGAAGTCCTTGGTCAGGTGTTTCAGATGATCGCGGAAGTGGGTCTCGAGTTTTTCGATCCGCGGCGTATAACCCGGGTTGCCTTCGCAACCAGCGGTGAACACGTAGGGGATTTCTTCATCGCCATGGATGTCGAGGAACAAGTCGACGCCATGCTTTTCCATTTGCTGCTGAACGAACAGCACTTCCGGGCTGATGTCCTGGCTGGCGCTCTGCCAGGCGCGATTCAGGTCCTGGCCCATGGCATTGGTGCGCAGGTGACCGTGGAAGGCGCCGTCCGGGTTCATGTTCGGCACCAGGTACAGGTCGGCGCTGGCCAGCAGTTTGTTCAATACAGGGTCGTCGTGCTTTTCCAGGCGTTCGATCACGCCTTCCATGAACCACTCGGCCATGTGTTCGCCGGGGTGTTGCTGGGCAATCATCCAGACTTTGCGCTGACCTTCGGCGCCGGTGCCTTTGCGCAATAACTGGATGTCACGACCTTCCACGCTTTTGCCGGTGGCGAGCAGTTCGGTACCAGCCTTGGTCTGCGCCTGTTCGATCAACCAATCGTGTCGGCCACGGCTGTAGGGTTCGAAGTAGGCAAACCAGGCGTGGGTGGCCGTGGCTTCGAGGCTGAAGCGCAGGCAGTCGCCTTCGAAGATGGTCGGCACGCGGAACCAGTTGACGTGGTCGTAGGAGGCCACCGCCTGATAACCGTCCCAAGCCTTGTTATACGAAGACTTGCTGGCATTGTTCAGACGAAACCAGTGCTCCTGTCCGACGTGCAGACCGCTGGCCTTGAAATGGAACCACTGGAAATGCTGGCTGCGGGTGTCGGGTTTGATGGCCAGCAGGGCTTGAAGTGGATTGCTGATGTCCAGCACTTCAATGTTGCCGCTGTCGAAATTTGCGCTGATGTCGAAAGAGGATTTAGCCACGGTCATAGTCGATTCCTGAATATGATTTTTATGGCTGCTACTTTACACGCTGGGAGGGGAAAAACTGGCGGAAATTACGGGGTAAAAAGGGGGGCGTCTTCCTTGACGCAGACGCAGCTTAGAGACTGTGTGATTGATTCTCAAGTGCTATTTTTCACTAGTTTGGGCCAATGCTGCCGGGCTTCTCTTGCCAATGGATATTCTATTGATATCATCCCCTCCAATCGAATTCGCAACACCTTAAGACTTCATTAGCCTGAAGCCAAAGCCAGAATAACTGGCAAAAAAAAGACCCGGCAAAAAGCCGGGTCAAAAACCGTGATTAGCCTGATGAGGAGATAGTCCAGGAGACCGACCTAAGGTCTCTTGGTCCATCGACTGATCTCGCGACCAGCTGCACGCAATAATAATCATTCTCGTTTGCAAGTCAAATGATTTTATCTGCGCGATTGGAAAATTCCTTCCCGTCTTCCTCAAACGTGCGTCCGACTCAAACGCGCTGCCCCTGTAAAGAGCGATCAATCATCGCCTTGGCCATGTCGATCATATGCACCGTCGAAAATGCCAGGTCCCGACTTGCGCCGTGCAGGTTGTTGGCCGACTCGTAAGCGGTCGCTGCGGCACAGCGCAACAGATCCGACGCATGCACCAGCGCCTCTTCACCGCTGACGGTAGGGTTCACATCAAAAAATCGCTCCTCGACCACCGCTTCTGACACAGTTGGTTTCAAGTAATAGTCCAGGGCTTTTTGCGCGGCGGCGTTGCCTTTGGGCGAGGTGAGGGTGGTGTCCATTTGCATATCCGACAGGTCATTGCTGGTTAACGTCATGGCGATGGCAAGCTCCGTGATAGATTCAGATCCGTGAATCAATCCTAGTACGAACTGTATTTGTGACGAGAATTTAAATACTACAATTTGTGTTTTGTTGCTCGGAGGTCCGCCACGTATCGTGCCGCCCATGGATAAATGGATTGAGTTGGTCAAAGCCAAGATGAGTGAACTCAAAGTCACTCAGGAAGTACTCGCCGATCGCCTCGGGATGTCCCAGGGCGGCGTGGGTCACTGGCTGAATAAACGCCGTCAGCCGAGCATCGAAGACATGAATCGTGTCTTGCGCGCGCTCGGGATGGATTTTCTGGAAGTGGCGATGGTCATTCGGGAGCCCTTGGTGTTGCAGGACGACGAGATGTCCCTGACGCAAAAGTACAACCCGTACTTCCGTTACCCGGTCAGTGACTGGCGCGAGCCTGCGCAGGTGCGTGACGGTGAGCTAACGGTCTACGGCAAGCCGCGTTTCGAGCTGACCGATTACCACGCTCAGGGCGCGGCCTTCTGGCTCGAGGTTGTGGGCGACGCGATGACCGCGCCCAGCGGAATCAGCATTGCCGAAGGCATGATGATCCTGGTGGACCCGGCCATTGTGCCGGAACCCGGAAAGCTGGTGATCGCGCAATGGGCGGACAGCGTTGAAGCGATCTTTCGCAAGTTGATCGAAGAGGGCGGGCAGCGTTACCTGGTCCCGCTCAATCCGACGTATCCGAAAGCCCTTTTTACCGAGGAATGTCGAATCCTCGGCGTGGTGGTTCAGGCAACGGCCAAATTCTAATCAGATCGGTCCTCGCAATGCGTAGGACCGATCTTCATTTCACGCTTCTTCCAGCTCGACCAACGCACTGCCTTCGCTGACCATCTCGCCTTCCTGGCAATACAGCGCCTTGATCACCCCGGCATGGGGCGCGCGAATGCTGTGCTCCATCTTCATCGCTTCCAGCACCACCAATTGCGCGCCGGCTTCAACCGTTTGCCCAGCCTCGACCAATACCCGCACGATGCTGCCGTTCATGGGGGCGGTGAGCCCACCTTGATGGCTGTGACTGGCTTCGACGGCGCTGATCGGGTCGTAGGCCTCGATGCGGCGCAATTCACCTTCCCATTGCAGATACACGACCTCGCCCCGACGGATTGCCCGGTGCTGGCGGCGCACGCCGTTGTGCTCGGTCAGCAGCTGCTCGCCCTTGAGCTGTGCGGTGTGGGCATCATCGTTACCCAAAGTCAGCGCCCGGTCCTGTCCTTCGCAACTGAGGTGAAGGGTGATTTCTCTTGGCAGTCCAGCTCGGAAACCATTGCCCACAGCCCAAGGCGAGCTCAGGTCATCAGCGCGCGGAGAACCCGGCTGGCTCTGGGCAAACGCCTGGGCGGCGGCTTGCCAGAAATCATCACTCAGGTCCGCAGGTTCTGGCAGTAATTGCTCCTGGTAACGTGGGATAAACCCGGTATCCAGTTCCGCCGCAGCGAATGCCGGGTGAGCGATGATCCGACGCAGGAAGTTGATGTTGGTCTTGAGCCCGCCGATCGCAAACTCATCCAGCATGCTCAACAACCGCAGCCGCGCTTGTTCACGGTCCTCGCCCCAGGCGATCAACTTGCCGAGCATCGGGTCGTAGAACGGCGAGATCTCATCGCCTTCTTCCACACCGCTGTCGACCCGACGTCCCGGACCTTCGGCCGATTCGCGATACAACGCCAGGCGCCCGGTGGCCGGCAGGAAATCATGGCTCGGGTCTTCGGCGTACAGCCGCACTTCAATCGCATGGCCGATCAACGGAACCTGCTCTTGAGTCATCGGCAACGCTTCACCGCGCGCCACACGAATCTGCCACGCCACCAGATCGAGGCCGGTGATCGCTTCGGTGACCGGGTGTTCGACCTGCAGACGCGTGTTCATCTCCATGAAGAAAAACTCGCCGCGCGAATCCAGCAAAAACTCCACGGTGCCGGCGCCGACATAGCCGATGGCCTGCGCCGAACGCACGGCGGCTTCGCCCATGGCGCGGCGCAGTTCCGGGCTCAAACCGGGGGCGGGCGCTTCTTCGACGACTTTCTGATGGCGACGCTGAATCGAGCAGTCACGTTCATTGAGGTACAGGCAATTACCGTGCTGATCGGCGAACACCTGGATTTCCACATGACGCGGCTTGAGCAGGTATTTCTCCACCAGCATCCGCGAATCGCCAAACGAGGATTTCGCTTCACGTTGCGCCGACGCCAGGGCTTCGGCCAACTGGCTGACGTCCTCAACCACCTTCATGCCTTTGCCACCACCGCCCGCCGTGGCCTTGAGCAACACTGGATAACCGATGCGTTCGCAGGCGTCGCGGAAGGTGTCTACGTCCTGAGCTTCGCCGTGATAGCCGGGCACCAGGGGCACGCCGGCGGTTTCCATCAAGGCTTTGGCGGCGGACTTGCTGCCCATCGCGTCAATGGCCGAGGCGGGCGGGCCGAGGAAGATCAGGCCGGCGTCTTCAATGGCACGGGCGAACCCGGCGTTCTCGGACAAAAAGCCATAGCCGGGGTGAATTGCCTGAGCGCCACTGGCCTTGGCCGCAGCGATCAATTTATCGATTTGCAGATAGCTGTCAGCCGCTTTGCTGCCGCCGAGGTCTACGCGGATATCCGCTTCGCGGCTATGCCGGGCTTCACGGTCAGTGGCGCTGTGCACGGCCACGGTGGTCAGGCCCAGGGCCTTGGCGGTGCGCATCACCCGGCAGGCGATTTCGCCACGGTTGGCCACCAGCAGGGTGGTGAGAACAGGTGCGCTCATCAACGCGGCTCCTTGGTGGTGGTCGGTGCTTGCCAGCTCGGCGGACGCTTTTGCAGAAAGGCGCGCAGGCCCTCCTGGCCTTCGGGGCTGACGCGGATGCGGGCGATAGCGTTTTCGGTGTAACGGCGCAGCGCCGGGGTCAGCGCGCCGTTGCCGACTTCACGCAGCAAGTCCTTGCTGACGCGCATAGCGGCCGGGCTGTTGAGCAGCAGGTTGTCGATCCACTTTTCCACGTTCTGTTCCAGTTCAGCGACCGGATAACTCTCCGACAACAGGCCGATTTCCCGCGCCCGTTGCCCGCCGAAACGTTCGGCCGTCAGGGCATAACGGCGTGCCGCGCGTTCGCCGATGGCTTGCACCACGAACGGGCTGATCACCGCCGGCGCCAGGCCGATGCGCACTTCCGACAGGCAGAACTGCGCATCATCGGCGCCAATCGCCATGTCGCAGCAACTGATCAGACCCAGCGCGCCGCCATAGGCCGCGCCTTGCACCACGGCCAGGGTCGGGACTTTCAGCTTGGCGAGGTTGTACATCAATTCCGCCAGTTCCCGGGCGTCGTCGAGGTTGGTGTGGTAATCGAGCTCGGCCGATTGCTGCATCCATGCCAGGTCGGCACCGGCGCTGAAATGCTTGCCGCGCCCGCGCACCAGCAGAAACCGCAGGCTGGCATCGGTCGACACCTTGTCCAGCGCGAGGATCAGTTCGCGGATCATCTCGGCGTTGAAGGCGTTGTTCTTTTCTTCACGGCTGAGCCACAGGGTCGCGAAACCTCGTGGGTCGGTCAGCAGTTCGAGGGTGTTGAAGTCGCTCATATTGGTCCGTCTCCACAGCTCTATTCTGTAGGAGCGAGGCTTGCCCGCGAAGGCGGTTTGTCAGTCACATCGATGCTGGATGTGCCGATGCCTTCGCGGGCAAGCCTCGCTCCTACAGGGTCGGATCACATCCGGAACACGCCGAAGCGGCTCGGTTCGATAGGCGCGTTCAGCGACGCGGACAAGGCCAGGGCCAGCACGTCGCGGGTCTGCGCCGGGTCGATGACACCGTCGTCCCACAGCCGTGCGCTGGAGTAATAAGGGTGGCCCTGTTCTTCGTATTGATCGAGGATCGGCTGCTTGATCTCGGCTTCCTGTTCGGCGCTGAAACCCTGGCCACTGCGCTCGGCTTGCTCGCGTTTCACCTGCACCAATACGCCTGCCGCTTGCTCGGCGCCCATCACGCCGATGCGTGCGTTCGGCCACATCCACAGGAAGCGCGGATCGTAGGCGCGCCCGCACATGCCGTAGTTACCGGCGCCAAAACTGCCGCCAATGATCACGGTGAATTTCGGCACCTTGGCACACGCCACGGCAGTCACCAGTTTCGCGCCGTGCTTGGCGATGCCGCCGGCCTCGTATTTCTGGCCGACCATGAAGCCGGTGATGTTTTGCAGGAACAGCAACGGAATGCCGCGCTGGCAAGCCAGTTCGATAAAGTGCGCGCCTTTCTGCGCGGCTTCGGCGAAGAGTATGCCGTTGTTGGCGAGGATCGCAATCGGGTAACCGTGCAGATGCGCGAAGCCGCACACCAGCGTGGTCCCGAACAGAGCCTTGAATTCGTCGAACACCGAACCGTCGACCAGCCGCGAGATCACTTCGCGCACATCGAACGGTTGCTTGGCGTCGGCCGAGACCACGCCGTACAACTCATCGCTGGCGTAGAGCGGGGCGATCGGCGTGCGTTGTTGCAGTTCGCCGAGCTTGCGCCAATTGAGGTTGGCGACGCTGCGCCGCGCAATGGCCAGCGCGTGTTCATCGCTCTCGGCGTAGTGGTCGGCGACACCGGAAATCTTGCAGTGCACATCGGCCCCGCCGAGGTCTTCAGCGCTGACCACTTCACCCGTCGCCGCTTTTACCAGCGGCGGGCCGGCGAGGAAAATGGTGGCCTGCTGGCGCACCATGATCGCTTCGTCAGCCATCGCTGGCACATAAGCGCCACCGGCGGTGCAGGAACCCATGACCACCGCGATTTGCGGAATGCCCATGGCGCTCATGTTGGCCTGGTTGAAGAAGATCCGTCCGAAGTGCTCGCGGTCTGGAAACACTTCATCCTGACGCGGCAGGTTGGCGCCACCGGAGTCCACCAGATAGATGCACGGCAAGCGATTCTGCTGGGCGATGGTCTGGGCGCGCAGGTGTTTTTTCACGGTCAGCGGGTAATACGAGCCACCTTTTACCGTGGCGTCGTTGGCGACGATCATGCACTCGACGCCTTCGACACGGCCGATCCCGGCAATTACGCCCGCCGCCGGAACGTCTTCGCCGTAGACCGCGTAGGCCGCCAGTTGGCTGATCTCGAGAAACGGTGAACCCGGATCGAGCAGGCGATTGATCCGCTCACGAGGCAACAATTTGCCCCGCGAGGTGTGGCGTTCTTGCGCCTTCGGGCCGCCACCTTGCTGCACTTGGGCGAGCAAGGTGTGCAGGGCGTCGACCTGTTTGAGCATCGCCGCGCTGTTGGCCGCGAACTCCGCCGAACGGGGGTTGAGCTGGGTATGCAGGATAGCCATGGACAGCTCCGTTTAGCGGGTTTCGTTGAACAGTTCGCGACCGATCAGCATGCGACGGATCTCACTGGTGCCGGCGCCGATTTCGTACAGCTTGGCGTCACGCAACAGACGACCGGCGGGGAATTCGTTGATGTAGCCATTGCCACCGAGAATCTGGATCGCGTCGAGGGCCATTTGCGTGGCGCGTTCGGCGCTGTAGAGGATCACGCCGGCGGCGTCCTTGCGCGTGGTTTCGCCACGCTCGCAGGCCTGGGCCACGGCATACAGATAAGCGCGGCTGGCGTTGAGTTGGGTGTACATGTCAGCGACCTTGCCCTGGATCAGCTGGAACTCGCCGATGCTTTGGCCGAACTGCTTGCGGTCGTGGATGTAGGGAACGATCAGGTCCATGCAAGCCTGCATGATCCCGGTCGGGCCGCCGGACAGCACGACGCGTTCGTAGTCGAGGCCGCTCATCAGCACTTTCACGCCGCCGTTGAGCACGCCGAGGATGTTTTCTTCTGGCACTTCGACGTCATCGAAGAACAGCTCGCAGGTGTTGGAGCCGCGCATGCCGAGCTTGTCGAATTTATTGCTGCGGCTGAAGCCTTTCGAATCACGTTCGACGATGAACGCAGTAATGCCGTGCGGGCCTTTTTCCAGGTCGGTCTTGGCGTAGATCACGTAGGTGTTGGCGTCGGGGCCGTTAGTGATCCAGGTTTTACTGCCGTTCAGCACATAGTGATCGCCACGTTTGTCGGCGCGAAGCTTCATCGAGACCACGTCGGAACCGGCATTCGGTTCGCTCATGGCCAGGGCGCCGATGTGTTCGCCGCTGATCAGCTTGGGCAGGTACTTGGTTTTCTGTTCGTGATTGCCGTTGCGGTTGATCTGGTTGACGCAGAGGTTGGAATGCGCGCCGTAGGACAGGGCGACCGACGCCGAGCCGCGGCTGATTTCTTCCATGATCACTACATGCGCCAGATAACCCAGGCCAGCACCGCCGTATTCTTGCGGCACGGTAACGCCGAGCAGGCCCATGTCGCCGAATTTGCGCCACAGGTCGGCCGGGAACAGGTTGTCGATGTCGATCTGAGCGGCGCGCGGGGCGATCTCTTTGGCGACGAAGGACTGAACCTGATCGCGCAGCATGTCGATGGTTTCACCGAGGGCAAAGTTCAGGGATGGGTAGCTCATGGGTCACCTTTTGGCTTTTTTGTAGGGTGGGGAGGGCAGTGTTTCGGCTCTCACCTTTACGTTAACGTAAGCCTGTGATGAATGGCTGTCAATCACCCTTTACGTTAACGTCAACTTGAGCGACAGTAGGGCCAGTTCATAGAAGGCGAGCCAACCCTGTGGGGGCCGCCGTAACACCCACTAATAAAGACAATAGGGGTCGTCATGGATCAACCCAGTGCAAGCCCGCAGCGCAGCTACACCCGTGGTTCCCAGGACAAAGCCTTGTTGGCGATGACCATCGGTCAGGCATTCGACAACACGGTCGCGCAATACCCGGCCGGGGAGGCGCTGGTCGTGTGCCATCAGCAGTTGCGCTACACCTGGCAGCAACTGGCCGACGCCGTCGACCTGCACGCCAGAGCCCTGTTGGCGCTCGGCTTGCAGGCCGGTGACCGCCTCGGGATCTGGGCCCCAAACTGCGCGCAGTGGTGCATCAGCCAGTTCGCCAGTGCGAAAATCGGGGTGATCCTGGTCAACATCAACCCGGCCTACCGCAGCTCCGAACTCGAATATGTATTGAAGCAATCCGGCTGCCAATGGCTTGTCTGCGCCGGTGCGTTCAAGACCTCCGACTACCACGGGATGCTGCAAGGCCTGGTGCCGGAGCTGGCGGAGCAATCCATCGGAAAGCTGCAGAGCGAACGTCTGCCAGACCTGCGCGGCGTCATTAGTCTGGATGCACAACCCCCGTCGGGCTTCCTGCCGTGGTCGCAACTGGGCGATCTCGCCGCCAGCGTGTCCGTCGAACAATTGCGTGAACGCCAGGACAGCCTGCATTTCGATCAGGCGGTGAACATCCAGTACACCTCCGGCACCACTGGCTTCCCGAAGGGCGCGACCCTCAGTCACTACAACATACTCAACAACGGTTACATGGTCGGCGAAAGCCTCGGACTGACGGCCAATGATCGCCTGGTGATCCCGGTGCCGTTGTATCACTGCTTCGGCATGGTCATGGGCAACCTCGGCTGCATCACCCACGGCAGCACCATGATCTACCCCAACGATGCGTTCGATCCGCTCCTGACCCTGACCACCGTTGCGGAAGAAAAGGCCACCGCACTCTACGGCGTGCCGACCATGTTCATCGCCATGCTCGATCAACCCAAACGCGCCGAGTTCGATCTGTCGAGCCTGCGCACCGGGATCATGGCCGGGGCGACCTGTCCGATCGAGGTCATGCGCCGGGTCATCAGCGAGATGCACATGAGCGAAGTGCAGATTGCCTACGGCATGACGGAAACCAGCCCCGTGTCATTGCAGACCGGTCCGTCAGACGAACTTGAATTGCGCGTGACCACCGTTGGCCGGACTCAGCCGCAACTGGAAAGCAAGATCATCGACGAGGCCGGCAACCTGGTGCCGCGCGGCACCATTGGCGAACTCTGCACCCGCGGTTACAGCGTGATGCTCGGTTACTGGAACAACTCGCAAGGCACCGCAGAAGCCATCGATCAGGCAGGCTGGATGCGCACCGGCGACTTGGCGAGCATGAACGACGAGGGTTACGTGTGCATTGCCGGACGCAACAAGGACATGATCATCCGCGGCGGTGAGAACATTTACCCGCGTGAGCTGGAAGAGTTCTTCTTTACCCATCCAGCGGTAGCGGACGTGCAAGTCATCGGGATCCCGTGTTCGCGCTATGGCGAAGAGATTGTCGCCTGGATCAAATTCCACCCGGGCCACAGCGCCACCGAGCAGGAGCTGCAAGCGTGGTGCAAGGAGCGCATCGCGCATTTCAAGACGCCGCGTTACTTCAAGTTCGTGGAAGAGTTTCCGATGACTGTGACCGGGAAGATCCAGAAATTCCGGATGCGCGAGATCAGTATTGAGGAGTTCAAAGCGATACCGTAGGAGCGAGGCTTGATCTGGCCTAATGAATTTGGACACATCAATAGGGCGCTATGATGGCGCCCAAATCTGAGGTGTGCATGATGATGCGAAAATCCTATTCC
>NZ_JBIWAF010000017.1:102162-121440 GCF_044759925.1 Pseudomonas sp. NPDC099000 | reverse complement strand
GTTTCAAGAATTTTATCAGTTTCCCGCGGCGCGACAAAACGCACCGAACTCATCTGCATACAGCGAAGCTCCACCAATGAGCCCCCCAAAGATATCCGGCATGCCGAACAGATCGACCGACTAGGCCGCCTTCACGCTGCCGCCGTATAGAAGCCGCACACCTTGTGCGACTTCAGAATTCTCTGCCGCCAACTGAGCGCGGATGGCTGCATGCACATCCTGCGCTTGTTGTGGCGAAGCAGTCAGCCCGGTGCCAATGGCCCAGACCGGCTCGTAAGCAATTACTGCATTTGCAAACGCACCAACACCCAGCTCCTCTATGATACTGCCTAGCTGACGCCCGACAACCTCAAGAGTTTTACCGGCTTCGCGCTGCTCAAGGGTTTCCCCTATACACAACACCGGAATCAAGCCACATGCCTGTGCCGCTGCGAACTTGCGAATCAGCATACCGTCCTGCTCGCCCATAATCTGGCGGCGTTCGGAATGCCCGACAAGTACCAGGGAACAACCTGCATCCACCAATTGACTCGGCGCGATTTCACCGGTCAGCGCGCCTTGCATGGATTCCACCGCAGAATTCTGCGAGCCAACCAAAATCGACTTGCCTTCCAAGCCATCAATCACTTGATTGATATGCAGGCAAGGCGGGAAAACCGCTACATCAACACCGCTCGGCAAGGCCATATCACGTAGGCCATTGATCAGCTCAGCGACGCTGGCGCGGGTACCGTGCATCTTCCAGTTACCAGCTACCATAGGGCGACGCATGCTGTACCTCGTCGGTCAAAGTGGGCGCAGATGTTACCCAACACAATCATGACTGGCAAGCCGAATTCAGGCAGAAACTTCAGTAACCAGTTTTGCCAGCTCTTCGGCGTAACCGCGAACCTGTGTTTCGTCCTCGCCTTCGACCATCACCCGCACCAACGGCTCGGTCCCGGACTTGCGCAACAGCACGCGCCCACGACCAGCCATAGCCTCGGTGACACGGGCACTGGCTTCCTTGACTGCCGGATGGTCGAGCGGACTCGCCCCCCCGCCGAACCGGACATTGATCAGCACCTGCGGGCACTTGCGCAGCGCCTGACGGGCCTGGGCCAGACCTTCGGAACGAGTCTTCAGCGCCATCAGCACCTGCAATGCAGCGATGATCGCATCACCTGTGGTGGTGTGATTGAAGCAGACGATATGTCCCGAGTTCTCACCGCCTACCAGCCAGTTGCGCTCCAGCAAGTCAGCGATCACGTAACGGTCACCCACGTTGGCTCGCACGAAAGGAATCGACAAATCCGCCAGGGCCAGTTCCAGCCCAAGGTTACTCATCAATGTACCGACCACGCCGCCTTGCAGCTTGTCGCGCTCGTGCAGATCGCGGGCGATGATGTACAGCAGTTCATCACCGTCGACAATGGCGCCAGTGTGATCGACCATCAACACGCGATCACCGTCACCGTCAAAGGCAATCCCCAGATCGGCATGTTCGGCCAATACAGCAGCCTGCAATTGGCCCATATGGGT
Source organism: Pseudomonas sp. NPDC099000 (assembly GCF_044759925.1). Taxonomy (NCBI): domain Bacteria; kingdom Pseudomonadati; phylum Pseudomonadota; class Gammaproteobacteria; order Pseudomonadales; family Pseudomonadaceae; genus Pseudomonas; species Pseudomonas sp. NPDC099000. The sequence continues at coordinate 119,919 of NZ_JBIWAF010000017.1, read as the reverse complement.
CGAACCGCAATTGTCATTGATGTTCAGGCCGTTAGGCTGAGCGGAAAGCACAACGACTTCGGCACCCAGCTCGCGGAACACGCTAGGCGCAACCTTGTAGGTCGCGCCGTGAGCGCAGTCGATCACGATCTTCAGGCCAGCAAAGTTGGTACCGGTCGGCACACTGCTTTTGCAGAATTCGATATAGCGGCCAGAGGCGTCATTGATGCGCGACACTTTACCGATCTTGCTCGACTCAACCACGGTCATCGGGGTGTCGAGCAACTCTTCGATCATCAGTTCGACTTCGTCCGGCAGCTTGGTGCCCTTTCCGGAGAAGAACTTGATGCCGTTGTCATCGTGAGGATTGTGCGAAGCACTGATCACGATACCGGCTTCAGCATGAAAGGTACGCGTCAGGTAAGCGATCGCCGGCGTCGGCATCGGGCCCAACAGCATCACGTCAGCACCTGCCGACGTCAGCCCGGCCTCGAGCGCGGACTCAAACATGTAACCGGAGATTCGGGTGTCCTTGCCGACCAGCACCTTGCAGGCGCCCATTTTGCGGAACGCCATACCCGCAGCCCAACCAAGCTTGAGCATGAAATCAGGAGTAATCGGGTACTCACCGACCCGACCACGTATACCGTCGGTGCCAAAGTATTTTTTGCTCATAAGTGCTCCATCATTCTTATTCGGCTGATTCCACTGCGGCGATCATCCGCACCACGTCCACTGTTTCGGCTACATCATGGACGCGCAATATACGCGCCCCCTTGGCCGAAGCCAGCGCCGCGAGCGCCAGACCGCCAAACAGGCGCTCTCCAACCGGGCGATTCAAGGCCTGACCTATCATGCTCTTTCGCGAAACCCCGACCAACAGGGGCCGCCCCAAGGCATGCAGGTTTTCCATGTGTTTGAACAAGCTTAGATTGTGCTGCAAGGTTTTTGCGAATCCAAATCCCGGATCAAGAATAATCCGCTCGGCCGGGATTCCCGCCAACGCACATTGGGCCATGCGCTCGGCGAGAAACCCGCCAACCTCCTTGGTCACGTCCTCGTAGTGCGGATTGTCCTGCATGTCGCCCGGCTCACCGAGCATATGCATCAGACACACCGGCAATCCGGTGGCGGCTGCCGCATCCAGGGCGCCGTCTCGACGTAGCGAGCGTACATCATTGATCAATCCCGCTCCGAGCCGTGCGGTTTCGCGCATGACCGCCGGAGTGGAGGTATCGACCGAAATAATCACATCCAGTTCGCGATTGATGCGCTCAACGATAGGTGCCACGCGCTCCAGCTCTTCAAGTGGCGAAACCGCCCTTGCACCCGGCCGCGTCGATTCGCCGCCGACATCGATCAGCGTGGCGCCTGCCGCAACCATCGACTCGGCGTGGCGCAGGGCCGCGTCGAGCTGGCTGTATCGGCCGCCATCGGAGAAGGAATCGGGAGTGACATTGAGAATACCCATGACATGCGTCTGGGCCAAATCAAGAACCCGGTTGCCGCAAGGCAACCGGGTCGAGGACTGAACAGAAGTCATTTCAAACCTTATACGTCAGCAGCCGGACCGCCGATCGGTGTTTCCGGACGCTCATCCTGCACCACCGGAGGTGTTCCGGAAGTGCCGGTGCCGCCGCCCGACCAATCGCGTGGTTCGCGAGGTGTGCGACCCGCCATGATGTCATCGATCTGATCGGCATCGATCGTCTCGTACTTCATCAAGGCATCCGCCATGGCGTCGAGCTTGTCGCGGTTATCCGTGAGGATCTGCTTGGCCGTGCCGTAGCACTGGTCAATGATGCTGCGCACTTCGGAGTCAATCAGCTTGGCTGTCTCACCAGAGAAGCTCGCACCCTGACCACCGCCGCCGCGACCGAGGAACACTTCGCCCTCTTCTTCGGCATACATCAACGGACCGAGTTTTTCCGAAAGGCCCCACTTGGTCACCATGTTCCGCGCAATCTGGCTGGCACGCATGATGTCGTTGGACGCGCCAGTGGTAACACCGTCGAAGCCCAAGGTCATTTCTTCAGCGATACGGCCACCGTACAGCGAACAGATCTGGCTGATCAGTGCACGCTTGGACAGGCTATAGCGATCTTCTTCCGGCAGGAACATCGTCACACCCAGCGCACGACCGCGCGGGATGATCGACACCTTATAGACCGGATCGTGCTCTGGCACGACACGACCGACGATGGCGTGACCTGCTTCGTGATAAGCGGTGTTTTGCTTCTCTTTCTCGGACATGACCATGGACTTGCGTTCAGCGCCCATCATGATCTTGTCTTTCGCCAGTTCGAACTCTTTCATTTCGACGATGCGCTTGCCGGTACGGGCAGCGAACAACGACGCTTCGTTCACCAGGTTAGCCAGGTCGGCACCGGAGAAACCAGGGGTACCACGTGCGATCACCGCAGGAGCAACGTCGTCACCCATTGGCACTTTGCGCATGTGAACCTTGAGAATCTGTTCACGACCACGAATATCCGGCAGCCCGACCACAACCTGACGGTCGAAACGGCCCGGACGCAGCAACGCAGGGTCCAGTACGTCCGGACGGTTGGTTGCGGCGATGACGATGATGCCGTCATTCATTTCAAAGCCGTCCATCTCAACCAGCAATTGGTTGAGCGTCTGCTCGCGCTCGTCGTGACCGCCACCCATGCCGGCGCCGCGGTGGCGACCGACGGCGTCGATTTCATCGATGAAAATGATGCATGGCGCGTGTTTCTTGGCCTGCTCGAACATGTCGCGAACACGGCTGGCACCGACGCCGACGAACATCTCGACGAAATCAGAACCGGAAATGGTGAAGAACGGCACCTTGGCTTCGCCGGCAATCGCCTTGGCCAGCAAGGTTTTACCGGTACCCGGAGGACCCACCATCAGTACGCCGCGCGGAATGCGGCCGCCCAGACGCTGGAACTTGCCCGGATCACGCAGGAACTCGACCAGCTCACCCACTTCTTCCTTGGCTTCGTCACAACCGGCAACGTCACCCAATGTGGTTTTCACCTGATCTTCGGAGAGCAGGCGCGCCTTGCTCTTGCCGAAGCTCATCGGCCCGCCCTTGCCGCCTGCACCGCCCTGCATCTGCCGCATGAAGAACATGAACACGGCGATGATCACCAGGATCGGGAAGCTTGCCACCAGGAGTTGAGTCCAGATGCTTTGCTGCTCAGGCTGCTTGCCTTCGACCACGACGTGGTTATCCACGAGGTCGCCGATCAGACCGTTGTCCTGGATGGCAGGACGAATGGTCTTGAAGCTGTCGCCATCGTTGCGCTTACCGGTAATCACATAGCCGTCAACTGCTACGCGCTCGACCTTGCCATCCTTGACCTGCTGGATGAAGTCGGAATAGTTGAGGGTCTGCGGCTCGTTAGGGCTGGAGAAGTTGTTCATCACTGTCACCAGGACAGCCGCGATGATCAACCACAGGATCAGATTCTTTGCCATATCGTTCAATTAACTACCCTCTGAAGCAAGCTCCGCTAATGGCGCGCGCTTCGCATGATATTCACCGGCCTAACTTACTACATTACCTACGACTCTGGCAGGCGCCGTCTGTAACCCTTTGTGAAACACTTTCTACACAATATTCGCTAATGCTCACGGGGCGAAATACGAAAATCCTATCGACCCGCAAAAAAACCTCGATTTACTCACTACGGCCGCGGTAGCCCCAAGCCAGCATGTATTGCTCGCGGGAACTGCCACGGGAAGAGTCCGGCTTGATCATCTGGACCTTGTCGAATTTCTGACGAGCGTCCTTCACGTAAGCATCAAACCCTTCGCCCTGAAACACCTTGATCACGAAATTACCACCCGGCTTGAGTATCCGAGCCGCCAGATCAAGAGCCAGCTCACATAGAAACATGGCTTTTGGCATGTCCACCTCAGGCGTACCACTCATATTGGGGGCCATATCGGAAATCACAAGGTCCACCTGCGAATTACCCACGGCCTCAAGGATCTGAGCGAGCACTTCGTCCTGGGTGAAGTCACCCTGGATGAAAGTCACGTCCGGAATGCTGTCCATTTCCAGGATGTCCGAGGCGATCAGACGCCCCTGACCACCGATCAGCCGACTAGTGACCTGCGACCAGCCGCCGGGAGCCGCACCCAGGTCGACAACGCTCATACCCGGACGGATCAGCTTGTATTTCTCCTGGACCTCCAGAAGCTTGTAACTCGCACGCGAGCGGTAACCATCCTTCTGCGCCTGCTTCACATAGGGATCATTGACATGTCTTTGCAGCCATTTAAGGCTTGTCTTGGAACGGGCCACGGGCCACCTCGAAAATAAAACGGGTCGTGATTAACTGGGCGGTCCCGGACTCGCTCGGGTAAACTGGCCGCCGCTTTTTACAAGATCAGACGCAGGGGTCAGATTATGCCGCTCACTCAAGAGCAGAAGAAACAGTACAAATCCATTGGCCACCATCTGAAACCAGTTTTGATTGTGGCTGACAACGGTTTGACTGAAGGTGTGTTAGCCGAACTTGAACGCGCTTTGGCGGATCACGAGCTGATTAAAATCAAGCTCAACATCCTCGATCGCGAGTCGCGCCTGGCGAGCATTGCAGAACTGTGCAAGGTCGGCAAAGCGGACCTGGTTCAGGTCATCGGCAAGATGGCACTGATTTATCGCAAGAACTTCAGCGTCAACAAGCAGTTGTCGAACGTCCATCGCTTCAAGTGATGGCAAGGGTCAAGGGTGTGCTTCGCGCACCCTGCCACTCCATCCCGGCACTGGCTGCAACACCAGCACCAACCCGGAAAAGCCCAGAACAAGATAGCTGAACACCTGCCAGCGCACTGCATCCGACCAACCGACGCGCACCGCGAAAAACATTCCGCACGCATACAGCGCCATCATCAGCAGTTGCCCTCGAATATCGCGCCATAGACTGGCAAGGCCCTCGGCCTGAATCAGCACCAAAGCCTGAAAAATCACACACGCTAAGGCGAAACCCACCACTAGCGCATTCAGCACGCCTGCAATTTCGTCGATCAGCAGCGGCGCCAGGCCGATCTGACCCAGCACCGGCAGCAGACCGATGTGTAGCAGCCACAGGCCGCCGACCCACAACATCTGAGTCAGCTGCCAAAGCATGGCGCCCGCACGTAGCGGGCGCCTGCGTTTAGATGTGGCGAACTTCGACAATCTCGTACTCGATAACGCCGCCAGGCGTTTTCACGGCAACCACATCACCCTCTTCCTTGGCAATCAAGGCGCGGGCCAATGGCGAACCGACCGAAATCTTGCCAAGTTTGAAGTCAGCCTCATCCTCACCCACGATGTGGTAAGTGACGCTTTCATCAGTTTCGACGTTGGCGATTTCAACGGTGGTGCCGAAAATCACTTTGCCGGTGTGAGGAATGGTCGTGACGTCGATGATGACCTGATTCTGAATCCGGCCCTCGATGTCACGAATCCGCGCCTCGACCATACCTTGCTGCTCGCGAGCAGCGTGGTATTCGGCGTTTTCCTTCAGGTCACCCAACTCGCGGGCCGTGCCGATATCCTGGCTGAGCTTCGGACGGACGACCTTGGTCAGATGAGCGTGTTCTTCTTCCAGGGCTTTCGCGCCCTGGACGGTCATTGGGTACTTGATCATGCCTTCAATCCTGCGTGTAGATCCTGCAAGCGGCGCACGGTCTTCTCGGGACCGAACTTCAGCGCTTCGCAGATGGCTTCGCCAGCAGCAATGGTGGTGGTGCAGTAGATTTTGTGCTGCAAGGCATTACGACGAATGGAGTACGAATCAGCGATCGACTGACGACCTTCGGTGGTGTTGATGATCAGGGTGACTTCGTCATTCTTGATCATGTCGACCACGTGCGGACGACCTTCGGTCACCTTGTTCACACGACGCACTTTCAGGCCTGCGGCTTCGATCAGCTTGGCAGTACCGGCAGTGGCGACCACTTCGAAACCCAAGTTGATCAGATCACGGGCCACGCCTGCAACCAGTGGCTTGTCGTCGTCACGCACGCTGATGAACGCGGTGCCGCCGGTCGGCAGCACTTCGCTGGCGCCCATCTGGGCCTTGGCGAACGCCTCGCCGAAGGTGTCGCCCACGCCCATAACTTCACCAGTGGACTTCATCTCTGGGCCCAGGATCGGGTCCACACCAGGGAATTTGGCGAATGGGAACACCGCCTCTTTCACGCTGTAGAAGTTAGGGATGATTTCTTTGGTGAAGCCGATTTCTTTCAGGGTTTTACCGGCCATGACGCGGGCAGCGATCATTGCCAGGGAAACACCAATGCACTTGGACACGAACGGTACGGTACGGGAAGCGCGCGGGTTGACTTCGATGACGTAGATGTCTTCGCCTTGCAGCGCCAACTGAACGTTCATCAGGCCGACAACGCCCAGTTCCAGGGCCATTTTCTTGACCTGTTCGCGCATCTCGTCCTGGATGTGCGCAGGCAGCGAGTACGGCGGCAGGGAGCACGCGGAGTCACCGGAGTGAACGCCAGCCTGCTCGATGTGCTGCATGATCGCGCCGATCACCACGTCGGTGCCGTCGCAAACTGCATCCACGTCCATTTCGATGGCGCAATTGAGGAAGTGGTCGAGCAGCACCGGGCTGTCGTTGGACACTTTCACCGCATCACGCAGGTAGCGCTTGAGTTCTTCTTCTTCGTAGACGATTTCCATCGCGCGGCCGCCCAGTACGTAGGACGGACGAACCACCAGCGGGTAGCCGATCTTGGCGGCGGCACGAATCGCTTCGTCTTCGCTGCGCACGGTGGCGTTAGGCGGCTGGCGCAGGTTCAGACGCTCAACCATCTGCTGGAAGCGCTCACGGTCTTCGGCACGGTCGATGGCGTCAGGGCTGGTGCCGATGATCGGCACGCCGGCTTCTTCCAGGGCCCGAGCCAGTTTCAGCGGGGTCTGGCCGCCGTACTGGACGATCACGCCTTTCGGCTTCTCGACGCGGACGATTTCCAGCACGTCTTCCAGGGTCACTGGTTCGAAGTACAGGCGATCAGAGGTGTCGTAGTCGGTGGAAACGGTTTCCGGGTTGCAGTTGACCATGATGGTCTCGTACCCGTCTTCCCGTAGGGCCAGTGCCGCGTGTACGCAGCAGTAGTCGAACTCGATACCTTGGCCGATACGGTTTGGACCGCCGCCGAGGATCATGATCTTGTCGCGGCCCGACGGCGCTGCTTCGCACTCTTCCTCGTAAGTCGAGTACATGTAGGCGGTGTCGGTGGCGAACTCGGCCGCGCAGGTGTCAACGCGCTTGTAGACCGGGAAAATCTCGAGCTTGTGACGATGGCGACGCAGAGCCTTCTCGGTCACGCCCAGCAGCTTGGCCAGACGCATGTCGGAGAAGCCTTTGCGCTTGAGCTTGAACATCAAGTCGCGGTCGATGCTGGCCAGACCCAGGGTCTTGACCTTCTCTTCGTCCTTGATCAGATCTTCGATCTGCACCAAGAACCACGGGTCGATCATGTTCATGCCGAAGATGTCTTCGACCGACAGGCCGGCGCGGAACGCGTCAGCCACGTACCAGATACGCTCGGCGCCCGGCACGGTCAGCTCGCGCTTGAGGATGCTCATGCTTTCCGGGTTGCTCAGGTCGAGCTTCTCGTCCAGACCGCAAACGCCTACTTCCAGACCGCGCAGGGCTTTCTGCAGGGATTCCTGGAAAGTACGGCCGATGGCCATGACTTCACCGACCGACTTCATTTGAGTGGTCAGGCGTGCGTCGGCTTTCGGGAATTTCTCGAAGGCGAAACGTGGCAGCTTGGTGACGACGTAGTCGATCGACGGCTCAAAGGACGCCGGAGTAGCGCCGCCGGTGATTTCGTTCTGCAGCTCGTCCAGGGTGTAGCCGATCGCCAGCTTGGCAGCGATACGCGCAATCGGGAAACCAGTGGCTTTCGAGGCCAGGGCCGAAGACCGGGATACCCGCGGGTTCATCTCGATGACTACCATGCGGCCAGTGTCCGGGCAGATGCCGAACTGGACGTTGGAGCCGCCGGTTTCCACGCCGATCTCGCGCAGTACCGCCAGGGAGGCGTTACGCATGATCTGGTATTCCTTGTCCGTCAGGGTCTGTGCCGGAGCAACGGTGATCGAGTCACCGGTGTGCACGCCCATCGGGTCAAAGTTTTCGATGGAACAGACGATGATGCAGTTGTCCTTCTTATCGCGGACAACCTCCATCTCGTACTCTTTCCAGCCGATCAGGGATTCGTCGATCAGCAGTTCTTTGGTCGGCGACAGGTCGAGACCGCGGGCGCAGATTTCTTCGAACTCTTCACGGTTGTAAGCGATACCGCCGCCGGTGCCGCCCATGGTGAAGGACGGACGGATGATGCACGGGAAGCCGAGCTTCTCGAGGACCACGTTGGCCTCTTCCATGCTGTGGGCGATACCCGAACGCGGGCAGTCCAGGCCGATGGATTTCATCGCCTTGTCGAAGCGCGAACGGTCTTCGGCCTTGTCGATGGTGTCAGCGTTGGCGCCGATCATCTCTACGCCGAACTTCTCCAGAACGCCTTCGCGCTCCAGATCCAGTGCGCAGTTCAGAGCGGTCTGGCCACCCATGGTCGGCAGCAGCGCGTCCGGACGCTCTTTCTCGATGATTTTGGCAACGGTCTGCCATTTGATCGGCTCGATGTACGTGGCGTCAGCCATGTCCGGGTCGGTCATGATGGTCGCCGGGTTGGAGTTCACCAGGATGACGCGGTAACCCTCCTCGCGCAGGGCTTTGCAGGCCTGGGCGCCGGAGTAGTCGAATTCGCAGGCCTGGCCGATCACGATCGGGCCAGCGCCGAGAATCAGGATGCTTTTTATGTCTGTACGTTTTGGCATGGGTTTGTCACTCAAATCCGCAGGTCAGTCGGCAAGCCGTCTTGTTCAATCTGTGAAGCCTTGAGGGGGGCCACCGGTTTTCGGGACCGCCCCTCAAGCTATGCAACATCAAGGCGAGCGATTAGCGTCGCTTGGCCATTTCGTTGATGAAGCGATCGAACAATGGCGCTACGTCGTTCGGGCCAGGGCTGGCTTCAGGGTGACCCTGGAAGCTGAAGGCGCTCTTGTCGGTACGCTCGATGCCTTGCAGGGTGCCGTCGAACAGCGATTTGTGAATCGCGCGGACGTTGGCTGGCAAGGTCGCTTCGTCTACCGCAAAACCGTGGTTCTGGCTGGTGATCATCACCACACCGCTGTCCAGATCCTGGACCGGGTGGTTGGCACCGTGGTGGCCATGGCCCATTTTCAGGGTCTTGGCGCCGGAGGCCAGGGCCAGCAGTTGGTGGCCGAGGCAGATGCCGAATACCGGAATCTCGGTTTCGAGCACGTCCTTGATCGCTTGGATCGCGTAGTCGCAAGGCTCTGGGTCACCAGGTCCGTTGGACAAGAACACGCCATCCGGCTTCATCGCCAGAACATCGGCGGCTGGCGTTTGCGCCGGCACCACGGTCACGCGGCAACCGCGCTCGACCAGCATGCGCAGGATGTTCAGCTTGACGCCGTAGTCGTAGGCCACCACGTGGTACGGCAACTCGGAGGCTTCGATGGTTGCGTGGCTGTCGGTTTTCAGGTCCCAGACCGTCGAGCGCCACTCGTACTGCTCTTTGGTGCTGACGACTTTCGCCAGGTCCATGCCTTTGAGACCAGGAAAACCCTGGGCTGCGGCGATGGCGGCCTCTTCGGAGATGTTGTCACCGGCCATGATGCAGCCGTTCTGCGCGCCTTTCTCACGCAGGATGCGTGTCAGGCGGCGGGTGTCGATACCGGCGATGGCCACAACGTTGTTGGCTTTCAGGTAATCGGACAGGGACATCGTGTTACGCCAGTTGCTCGCAACCAGTGGCAGGTCACGGATGACTAGGCCAGCGGACCATACGCGGTCGGACTCGGCGTCTTCCGGAGTGGTGCCGGTGTTGCCGATGTGCGGGTAAGTCAGGGTAACGATCTGTTGGGCGTAGGAAGGATCGGTAAGGATTTCCTGATAGCCGGTCATGGCGGTGTTGAACACCACCTCACCAACGGTTTGACCGTCGGTTCCAATTGCTTCGCCGCGAAAAATGCTGCCATCAGCAAGGGCGAGTATGGCTGGCTTAGTCAAGAAGACCTCCCGTAAATAAAGCCTGAAAGGGCGATCGCAGGTGTAAAAAAGCGGAGTGACGTATGGACACGTCACCCCGCTCATTCACTGAATTATTCTGCGCGCTTTTAGTGAACACACTAAAGCTGTAGCTTACAGAAAAAGGCATTTTTGGTCTACCGCCAATGAGCCTTAAAGGCCGGAGAATGCGACAGGACGTCGCTTGGCGGAGTAAAACCGGGCTCAAACGCTGTGTTTGAACCCGATTTCAGGCACTTCTTAACGCAGGTCGAGCACGTCTTGCATGTCATAAAGACCAGGCTCGCGACCATCCAGCCACAAAGCAGCACGTACTGCGCCCTTGGCGAAGGTCATGCGACTGGACGCCTTGTGCGTGATCTCGACACGCTCACCATCGGCAGCGAACAGCACGGTGTGATCACCGACGATGTCACCGGCACGCACAGTGGCGAAGCCGATGGTTTCACGAGCGCGGGCACCGGTCTGGCCTTCACGGCCGTAAACTGCCACTTTCTTCAGATCACGCCCCAGTGCATCGGCAATCACTTCACCCATGCGCACGGCAGTACCGGACGGCGCATCGACTTTATGACGATGGTGGGCTTCAGTGATTTCAATATCGACATCATCACCCAGCACGCGAGCAGCGGTGTCGAGCAGCTTCAGGCAAAGATTGACGCCGACACTGAAGTTGGCCGCAAAGACAATCGGAATGTCCTTGCCCGCTTCCGCCAGCAATTGCTTCTCTTCAACGCTGAAACCGGTGGTACCGATGATCATCGCCTTGTGATGCTTGCGGCAGAACGCGAGGTTCTTCAGCGTCACTGTAGGGTGCGTGAAGTCGATCAGCACGTCGAACTCGTCGACCACGCGATCCAGATCACCCGACAGCGGTACACCGATACGACCCAGCGCAGCCAACTCACCGGCATCCGCACCAACCAACGAACTGTCCGGACGATCAATGGCCGCCGTCAGACCCGCGCCCGGCTGTTGCTGCACGGCCTCGATCAGGGTTTTGCCCATGCGCCCGGCGGCGCCCATCACTGCAATACGTCGCATGCCTGTCTCCTTACAAATCGCCGAAGAAGCGCTTCACGCCTTCGAACCAACCGGTGGTTTTCGGCGAATGGCTGTTGTCGCCCGCCAGCGAACTGCGGAACTCTTCCAGCAATTCGCGCTGACGACGACCCAGGTTGACCGGGGTTTCGACCGCCACACGGCACATCAAGTCACCGGCGCCACCACCACGCACAGGCGCAACGCCTTTGCCGCGGACACGGAACTGCTTGCCGGTCTGAGTCCCCTCAGGGATTTTCAGTTTGACTCGGCCATCAAGGGTCGGAATCTCCAGCTCGCCGCCCAGCGCAGCATCAACAAAACTGATGGGCACTTCGCAGAACAGGTGCTTGCCGTCGCGCTGGAAGATCGCGTGCTCGCGCACATTGATTACCACGTACAGGTCGCCCGTCGGACCGCCCTGCGCACCTGCCTCGCCTTCGCCGGACAGACGAATGCGATCACCGGTATCGACACCGGCCGGCACTTTCACCGAGAGAGTTTTGTACTCTTCGACACGGCCTTCGCCGTTGCAGGAGTTGCACGGGTCGGAAATGATCTTGCCTTGACCATGGCAACGCGGGCAGGTCTGCTGCACCGAGAAGAAGCCCTGCTGCATGCGCACCTGGCCAATACCGCCGCACGTCGGGCAGGTCACCGGCGAGGAGCCCTTCTTGGCACCCGAGCCGTCGCACGGCTTGCAGTTGACCAATGTCGGAACGCGGATATTCACGGTCGTGCCGCGCACCGCCTCTTCCAGGTTCAGCTCCAGGGTGTAACGCAAGTCGCTGCCGCGCTGAGCACCGCCACGGGAACCGCCGCGACCGCCACCGAAGAAGTCACTGAAGACATCACCAAAGATGTCGGAGAAGTTCTGACCGCCAAATCCGGCACCGCCGCCACCCATGCTCGGGTCGACGCCGGCATGACCGTACTGATCGTACGCCGCGCGCTTGCTGGAATCGGACAGCACTTCGTAGGCCTCGTTGGCCTCCTTGAACATCTCTTCCGACGCTTTGTCATCGGGATTACGGTCCGGGTGATGCTTCATCGCCAGGCGACGGTAGGCCTTTTTCAGGTCTGCTTCGCTTGAGCCACGCTCAACACCCAATATTTCGTAATAGTCACGCTTTGCCATAAGTCTTTGCACTCTTAAGGACGTCCGGCAAACCCCTCCTGAGCCTCGCCAAACTCGTTGAGCCCCAATACAGGCCCGGACCCAACTCACGTCAATTCAACGATCCTGGTCTTTGATTCATTGCGGTACTTTCGGCTCGAAAAGCAGGAGCATCCTCGGCCATACCGCCAGCATTCGAGCGTTGTCGCATGCAGTAAATATTCGCTTACTCCAGACACGCCAACGCGGGAGCAAGCTCCCGCGCGGCGACATCCTACCAGTCACCGCCTGAAGGCAGTCAACCGGGCGACCAACAACTTACTTGTGGTCTTTGACTTCTTCAAACTCGGCATCAACAACGTCGTCGGCTTTTTCAGCTTTTTCGTCGTTAGGTGCCGCGCCTTCGGCAGGCTGGGCCTGTTCGGCGTACATCTTCTGCGCCACTGGAGCGGAGACTTTCGACAGCTCTTCAACCTTGGCTTCGATTGCAGCCTTGTCGTCGCCTTTGACAGCGGCTTCCAGAGCAACAACAGCAGCTTCGATTGCAGTCTTCTCTTCAGCAGTCACTTTATCGCCAGCGTCTGCGACCATTTTGCGAGTCGAGTGAACCAGTGCATCGCCCTGGTTGCGAGCGGTTGCCAGCTCTTCGAACTGGCGATCTGCGTCGACGTTGGCTTCAGCATCGCGAATCATCTGCTGAATCTCTTCCTCGGACAGACCGGAGTTGGCCTTGATCACGATCGACTGAGTCTTGCCAGTAGCCTTGTCTTTGGCGCCTACGTGCAGGATGCCGTTTGCGTCGATGTCGAAGGTCACTTCAATTTGTGGCACGCCACGTGGTGCTGGTGGAATCTCGGCCAGGTCGAACTTGCCCAGGGACTTGTTCTGGGCCGCTTGCTTACGCTCACCTTGCAGCACGTGAATGGTCACCGCGCCCTGGTTGTCGTCGGCAGTCGAGAACACTTGCGATTTCTTGGTAGGAATCGTGGTGTTTTTCTCGATCAGCGCGGTCATCACGCCACCCATGGTTTCGATACCCAGGGTCAGCGGGCTGACGTCGAGCAGCAGAACGTCTTTCACGTCACCGGCCAGTACGGCACCCTGGATAGCAGCACCCATGGCAACGGCTTCGTCCGGGTTCACGTCTTTACGTGCTTCTTTGCCGAAGAACTCGGTCACCAGCTTCTGAACCAGTGGCATACGGGTCTGACCGCCGACCAGGATCACGTCATTGATGGCGCCAACGTCGATACCGGAATCTTTCAGAGCGATGCGGCAAGGTTCGATGGTGCGCTGAACCAGGTCTTCTACCAGCGCTTCGAGTTTGGCGCGGGAGATTTTCACGTTCAAGTGCTTGGGACCGGTGGCATCTGCAGTGATGTACGGCAGGTTCACGTCGGTCGAATTGCTCGAAGACAGTTCGATCTTGGCTTTTTCAGCGGCTTCTTTCAGGCGCTGCATGGCCAGCGGGTCACCTTTAAGGTTCATGCCGCTTTCTTTCTTGAATTCGTCGACGAGGTAGTCGATCAGACGAATGTCAAAGTCTTCACCGCCCAGGAACGTGTCACCGTTGGTGGCCAACACTTCGAACTGGTGCTCGCCATCGACTTCAGCGATTTCGATTACGGAAACGTCGAAAGTACCGCCGCCCAAGTCGTAAACGATGACGGTGTGATCGCCCTTCGCCTTGTCCATACCGTAGGCCAGAGCGGCTGCGGTTGGTTCGTTGATGATACGTTTTACGTCCAGGCCAGCAATACGGCCTGCGTCTTTGGTGGCTTGACGCTGGCTGTCGTTGAAGTAGGCCGGAACGGTGATCACCGCTTCAGTCACTGGCTCGCCGAGGTAGTCTTCGGCGGTCTTCTTCATTTTCTTCAGAATTTCAGCCGAGATTTGTGGCGGCGACATTTTCTGGCCGTTCACTTCAACCCATGCGTCGCCGTTATCAGCCTTGGCGATTTTGTATGGGACCATCTTGATGTCTTTCTGTACGACTTCTTCGTCGAACTTACGACCGATCAGACGCTTCACCGCGTACAGGGTGTTATGCGGATTGGTCACAGCTTGACGCTTGGCGGACTGACCAACCAGGATTTCGCCATCGTTGGCGTAAGCGATGATCGACGGCGTGGTACGCGCGCCTTCGGCGTTTTCGATTACTTTGGCTACGCCGTTTTCAAGCACGGAGACGCAGGAGTTGGTAGTCCCCAGGTCGATACCGATAATTTTGCCCATGTTCACTCTCCCGAAACTTTGGATTTGGTTGCCGCAGCAGTGGTGGCTAACTGCGGTAGCACTTAAACGCTTGACTTCTAAATGGGGGCCTTGCGGCTAATTTCAAGCCTGCTCATCAATAGAAGGCGAAACTGGCGCAGGGGCCTTGCTGACCACGACCATGGCCGGGCGCAGCAGGCGACCATTGAGCTGATAGCCCTTCTGGAACACCTTGAGCACGCTGTTCGGCTCAACGTCGGCGCTTTCCTGCATGGCCATTGCCTGATGTTGAACGGCGTTGAACGGTTCGCCATGCGGATCGATCACTTCCAGCTGATAACGCTTCAGGGTGTCCTGGAACATTTTCAGTGTCAGTTCGATGCCTTCGCGCATTGGGCGGATGCTTTCGTCATCCGGGTTGGACAACTCCAGGCCGCGCTCCAGGCTGTCGATGATCGGCAACAAATCGCCAGCAAATTTTTCCAGGGCGAATTTGTGCGCTTTTTCTACATCCTGCTCGGCGCGACGGCGGACGTTCTGCAGATCAGCTGCTACACGCAAAGCTTGATCATGAGCGCCAGCCAATTGCTCTTCGAGCACTTGTACACGAGCCGCCAGTTCATCACCCGAATCCTGGGCGGCCTGATCGGCGTCTAGATTTTGCGTATCCACTGTCTGTTCGTCAGCCATAGAATTCTCCTTTCAATAACGTCCGCGAGCTCAACTCGCGCTTCTGTCCCGGTATATGGGGCCGCAAAAATCAGCTTCAAGGGGCGGGTTGCGATTAACCCTACAAAAAACGCTGCATTGTGATTACCCGGCGCGCCAGGCATTTCGTCAGGCCAAGCAAATCGAGCCAAGCGAGGGCATTGTCAGCCGCAAATAAAACACTGTATAAATAACCAGACCTAAAGCCTGGGAGCGGCCTTTATGCTGGTGCACCTGTCCGTACATAACTACGCCATCGTTGAACATCTCGATCTCGAACTCGATCGCGGGATGAGCGTGATAACCGGGGAAACCGGCGCCGGCAAGTCGATCATGCTCGACGCCCTCGGCCTGACCCTGGGCGATCGCGCCGACAGCGGCGTGGTCCGTCCCGGCGCCGACAAGGCCGATATCCTGGCGACCTTCGACCTGGGCGACATCCCGGAAGCCAGCGCCTGGCTGGCAGAGCGTGACTTGGAGAGCGATGGCCCGTGCATCCTTCGCCGGGTCATCACCGCCGAAGGACGCTCACGCGGCTACATCAACGGCACACCCTGCCCGCTCGGCGATCTCAAAGCCCTCGGCGAGCTGCTGATCGATATCCACAGCCAGCACGAACACCAATCCCTGCTGAAGACCGACACTCACCGTCGCCTGCTCGACGAATACGCTGGCGCCACCGACCTTGCCCGCCAGGTACAACTGGCCGCCCAACGCTGGCGCCAGACTCGCCAGGAGCTGGAGCGTCTCTCCAATTCCGGCGACGAGCAGCGCGCTCGCCATCAATTGCTCAGCTATCAACTCGAAGAGCTGGAAAACCTCGGCCTCGGCGAAAACGAGCTGGAGCAATTGGAGCAGGAGCACAAGAACCTCACCAACGCCGAAACCCTGCTGGGCATCTGCCGGCAAGTGGTCGAGCAATGCAGCGAAAGTGATTCCGGGAATGTCCTGAACGCGCTGACCGCCAGCCTCAATCGTCTATCGAGCGTCAATAACTCGATCGGCGCACTGGGTGAAGCCAGCAGCCTGCTGACCAGCGCACAGATACAGGTCGAAGAAGCCGTGGGCGAGCTCAACCGCTTTCTCGACAACTTCGACGCCGACCCGGCGCGCCTTCAGTACCTGGAAGAACGCCTGGATGCGATCTACACCATGGCGCGCAAGCACCGCATCCAGCCGACCGAGGTCGCCGAGATGCAACAACGCTTGCTGGATGAAATCGAAACCCTGAACGCCAACGACGAGTCCATCGAGCGCCTGAGCGATGAGCTGGCCTCCTATGCCCGTCATTATCAGGAGAAGGCTCGGGAGCTGAGCGACCTGCGCCATCAAGCCTCGAATAGCCTGGCCAGCGCCGTGGAACAGGAAATCCAGCGCTTGGGCATGCCCGGCGGACGCTTCACCATCGAGTTACGCCCTAACAGCAGCGATGAACTGCTGCCTAATGGACTTGAGCAGGTAGAGCTGCTGGTGAGCGCCAACCCCGGTCAGCCATTGAAAGCCTTGGCCAAAGTGGCCTCGGGCGGCGAACTGTCACGGATCAGCCTGGCTATCCAGGTGATCACCGCGCAGACCTCGCGCGTGCCGACACTGGTGTTCGACGAAGTGGACGTGGGCATCGGCGGCCCAACTGCCGAGATCGTTGGCCAGTTGCTGCGTCGTCTCGGCGAACGCGGACAAGTGCTGACGGTGACCCACTTGCCGCAAGTGGCCGCTCAAGGCCATCAACATCTATTCGTGCACAAGGTGCGCGGTGAGGAGGCGACCCACACCGCCGTTTCCAAGCTGAGCAAGAATGATCGCGTCGAAGAAGTGGCGCGGATGCTGGGCGGCATCGACCTGACCAAGGAGTCCCTGGCTCACGCGAAAAAAATGGTCGTCACCGCAAAAATTTAAGGACGGCACAAAGCACGAAGGCGACCCGGGGGTCGCCTTCGCTCGTTTCGCGAATGTGAAATTCGCGCGACATGCTTACTTTTTCTTGCGTACGTACAGCACCAGATTGTGATCAACCATCTCGAAGCCGTACTTATCGACGATGGCTTTCTGCAGGCGCTCGATTTCTTCGTCGAAGAATTCGATCACTTCGCTGGTTTCGACGTTGACCATATGGTCGTGATGCTTGCCGTCATCCAGCTCGAAGACCGCATGGCCTCCGTCGAAGTTGTGCCGCACCACAAGGCCAGCTGCCTCGAACTGAGTCAGTACACGGTAAACCGTGGCCAGACCGACGTCCTCACCAGCCTCCATCAGCGCCTTGTAAACATCCTCGGCGCTCATGTGGCGTTGCTCGGCGGAATCGAGCATTTGCAGAATTTTGACCCGTGGAAGGGTCACTTTGAGGCCGGCTTTGCGTAGTTCGCTATTTTCAACCATGGTCAGCTTTCTCGCGATGCTGCTTCGCAGCTTCTCTTAATGCGGGTATGATCGGCGTTTACGTTGTCCCAGCCAAGATAGTGGAAGTCGCCCACCGATGCAAAAAACCAAGCTCTTGCTAACCAGTTTCACCTTTGTGGGACTGCTCGCACTCGACGGTTGTTCATTCCCAGGGGTTAACAAAAACGAAATCCAGAA
>NZ_JBIWAF010000017.1:0-102152 GCF_044759925.1 Pseudomonas sp. NPDC099000 | reverse complement strand
GTGTATGTCCCCAACCGAGGCAAACAACCATGCACTTGCTAACCAGTTTCACCTTTGTGGACTGCTCGCACTCGCCGGTTGTTCATTCCCCGGGGTTTACAAAATCGACATCCAGCAGGGCAATGTCGTCACGCAGGACATGATAAACCAGTTACGCCCGGGAATGACCCGTAAGCAAGTACGGTTTATCATGGGCAACCCCCTGCTGACCGACACGTTCCATGCCGATCGCTGGGATTATCTGTACAGCCTGCAACCGGGTGGCGGTGAACGCCAACAGGAACGCATTAGCGTTATCTTCAACCCAAATGACCAACTTGTCAGCCTCTCTGGTGATTTCATGCCAGGCGTGAGCCGCGACGAAGCCATTCTCGGCAAGGACAGCGACACAAACGTGACCGCCCCTGCAGAAAACACCGAGAAGCCGAAACCGGAAAAACCGGTCAAGCCAGGTTCGTTGCTGGACCAGATCCAGAAGGACGTAGACGGTGTAGAAACCGTTCCGGTCCCGACGCCAGAACCGCTGGAAACCTCGCCGCAATAATTTGCGACGCAATAAAAAACCCGGCATGTCCGGGTTTTTTATTGTCTGGCACTTGGGCGGCTCACTGATTCCGGGCTTTGGCCTCGGCGGCCTTGGCGGCACGCAGCCGACGAACTTCTTTCGGATCCGCCAGCAATGGCCGGTAAATCTCGATGCGATCACCCGCCTGGACAGGTCGACTGTCAGCATCAGCGATCACTTTACCGAAGATTCCTACCGGACAACTGGCCAGATCCAGCTCCGCAAAAGCCTCGCCAACACCTGACGCCAGCAAAGCCGCGCGTACTGTCGTTCCCGCCAGCACCGTCACCGAGAGCAGCACCTGACGATCAACAGCGGCATACACCACCTCGACGTCAACCATCGACTCAACCATGCATTTGTTTGGCGCGCTGGCAGAAGGCATCTACCAGCGTATTCGCCGCCTGATTGAACAACGGCCCCAAGGTCGCGCGGACAATCGGCCCGGCATAATCGAACGACAGGTCCAGGCTGATTTTGCAGGCTTTCTCGCCCAACGGCTTGAACACCCAGACGCCATGCAATTGATTGAACGGGCCTTCTTCGAGGTTCATCTCGATCGAATGGCCGTGCACCAACGTGTTTCTGGTGACGAAATGCTGACTCAAACCACCCTTGGCCACGCCGACGCTGGCACGCATGTGCTCGGGCGTGCTTTCCAGCACTTCGGCGGTGGAGCACCACGGCAGAAATTCCGGGTAACGCGCCACGTCGTTGACCAGGTCATAAAGCGCTTGCGCCGGATAGGGCAGCAGAGCCGAACGTTGAATGTGTGTCGTCATGTCAGCGTCACTTCCACAGCTGTGCGGCAAACACTACGAGAATGCCGAGGGGCGCCACATAGCGCATCAAGAACAAGGACAGGGCGAACAACGCAGGGTTGCGCATCGACAATTCGTCGCGCACCGCTTCACGCCCCATCACCCAGCCCGCAAACACCACGAAACACAAACCACCGAGTGGCAACATGATCCGCGACGTGAAGAAGTCGATCACGCCAAAGAAGTCCAGGCCACTGGCCGCACCCCATTGATAGAGATGGAACATCCCGCCTTCGTTCACGAAAAATTTGGCTTCCTTCCAGATATTGAAGGAAAACACCGTACCCAGGCCCACGAACCAGCAGATAAATGCCAGCCAAAAGGTCACCCAGGCACGGCTGATTTTCGTGCGCTCAACCAGGTAAGCCACCATTGGCTCAAGGAGGGAAATCGCCGAACTCCAGGCCGCCACCGCGACCAGTACGAAGAACACTACGCCCATCAACTGGCCGAACGCTACGTTACCAAAGGCAAATGGCAGGCTGACAAACATCAGGCCCGGGCCTTCGCTCGGGTTCAATCCCGCCGCGAACACAATCGGAAACAATGCCAGACCGGCCACCAGCGAAACGAAGGTATCGAGCAACGCCACGCCTACGATGGTGCCGGAAATCGAAGAGCTCTTCGGCATGTAGGCGCCGTAGATCATGATCGAACCAACGCCCACGCTCAGGGAGAAAAACGCGTGCCCCATGGCCGGCAACAAGCCGTCGAGGACTTTTTCCGGGTGAAAGTCGAACATGAAATGCACGCCTTCCATGAAATGCCCGGTGGTCATGCTGTAGCCCAGCAGCACCAGAATCATTACAAAGAGCAGCGGCATCATGATTCGCAGGCTGCGCTCCAGCCCGGCAACCACACCCTTGGCGATCACCACAGCCGAAAGCAGCATGAAAATCGTGTGCCAAAGTGTCAGACGCCACGGATCGGCGATCACATTGCCAAAGTACGCGCCGACCTGATCGGGCGTTGCCCCCTGGAAGTCGCCACGGCCCATGTCGATGATGTAATCCAGCGACCAGCCGCCGACCACGCTATAGAAAGACAGGATCAGTAACGCAGTGATCATCCCGGCGAACGCGCCCCAGGACCACTTGCCCGAATGCCCCGCTTCCACCGCCAGCACCTTCAAGGCGTTGGCCGGGCTCTGCCGCGCGCGGCGGCCAATCAGGGTTTCGGCCAGCATGACCGGCACACCGATCAGCGCGATACAGGCCAGGAACATCAGCACGAAGGCGCCGCCGCCATAGACGCCGACCATGTACGGGAATTTCCAGATACTACCCAGGCCCACGGCCGAACCGGTCGCGGCGAGTATGAAGACCCAGCGGCTAGCCCAACTGCCGTGGACAGAAACCTTGTCTGTCGACATCGTTATCACGCCCAAGCGTTCAAAAAAGAGGCCGCATTGTCCGGGATTCAATCAACCTGCTCAAGCACGTAGCGATACCGTAGCCGACTTGCGTGCAACTCCCTATAATGCCGCCCCTATGGCTAAACAGAAGAAACACCCAACAGGGACCATCGCGCAAAACAAAAAGGCGCGACACGATTACTTCATCGAACATAAGTTCGAGGCTGGTCTGGTCCTGGCCGGCTGGGAAGTAAAAAGTCTGCGGGCAAGCAAGCTGCAACTGGTTGACAGTTACGTGCTGCTCAAGGATGGCGAAGCCTGGCTGCTCGGCAGCCACATTACGCCGCTGATGACCGCCAGCACCCACGTCATCGCCGATCCGACCCGCACCCGCAAATTGCTGCTCAACCGCCGCGAGCTGGAAAAGCTGGCCGCCGCTGTGCAGCAAAAAGGTTACGCCTGCGTGTGCCTGTCCTGGTACTGGAGCAAGCACATGGTCAAGTGCGAGATCGCTCTGGGCAAGGGCAAGAAGGAATACGACAAGCGTGATACCGAACGCGAACGCGATGCTGGTCGCGAGTTGCAGCGCGCTGTGCGAAACAAGGGCAAGGAAGAATAATTCCTTAGCCTTAAGATCGCTTTCGCGGGCAAGCCTCGCTCCTACAGAATTTGTGAATGCCAACATTTTGTGGCAATTCCGGAATCTGTAGGAGCGAGGCTTGCCCGCGAATGCAATCGCAAAAACGATACAAAACTGACTGGCTACATCCCCTTGCGCCGCTCCGCCCGGGCCACGCGCTGCACTTCCTGACGCACCTCTTCCAGCACTTCCTGCACATACAAAATGTGTCGGCTGGAGACTTCCCGCGCCTGCTCGGCCCGCCCCTCGATAATCGCCAGGTACAACTCCCGGTGCTGCGTGATCAGCATGTCGCGGGTTTCCGTGCGCTGCTTGTACATGCCGCCAATGTTGGTCACCACGTTGCGCTTGAGCAGATCGAACAGCCCACGAATGGTGTGCAGCAACACAGCGTTGTGACTGGCTTCAGCAATTGCCAGGTGGAATTTCGCATCCGCCGCCCCCTCTTCCGCCCGACTTACCTCGTCGTGACGCGTATAGCAGTCCTGTAATTCATTGAAAGCCGCCGTCAGTCGCTCGCGATCAACATCCGTGGCGCGCAGTGCCGCGTAATAGGCGCAGGACGCTTCCAGCGTATGGCGAAACTCCAGCAGATCGCGCTGGGCTTCCGGGTTGCTTTCCAACAGATGCAACAGCGGATCGCTGAAGGTCGAACCCAGCGACTCCACCACATAATTGCCGCCCCCCTGGCGACTGACCAGCAACCCCTTGGCCGCCAGTTTCTGAATCGCCTCGCGCAACGAAGGGCGTGACACCCCGAACTGCTCGGCCAGCGCGCGTTCGGCCGGCAAGCGTTCACCAGACTTCAACGTGCCTTCGAGGATCATGCCCTCAAGCTGCTCGACAATATCGTCAGACAAACGGCGCTGACGAATCTGATCAAACCCCATAACTCAATTCTCCACGGTCCCGACGGCTCGCCGGGCTCTCTATTCTGGCCTATCGGCGCTGTGCCAGCACCTACCAGACGGCATTTGTTAAAGCGGATCAAGCACGCGCCACAGCGCTTATTCGACAAAAGTTTTAGGGCGACAAATTGACACACCGCATACAAGGCTTTTACCCTAGCCAACAGCGATTGTAAATTGGTATTACCAATTATCCAAGAACGCTGACCAGTGCTTGACCAACAACAATTAGGGGCCACCCCATATGCAAACCTGGCAACAGCTCTATACCCCGCTCGGCAGCCTTGGCGTCTCCGCGCTCGCGGCCGTTATCCCCATCGTGTTTTTCTTCCTGGCGTTGGCGGTGTTCCGCCTCAAAGGCCATGTGGCCGGCAGCATCACCCTGGCGTTGTCCATCGCCGTTGCAATCTTTGCCTTCCAGATGCCGGTCGACATGGCCTTCGCCGCCGCAGGTTATGGCTTTGCCTACGGTCTGTGGCCGATTGCCTGGATCATTGTCGCAGCCGTGTTCCTCTACAAACTGACGGTCAAGAGTGGCCAGTTTGAAGTGATCCGCAGCTCGGTCCTGTCGATCACCGACGACCAGCGTTTGCAGGTTCTGCTGATCGGCTTCTGCTTCGGTGCATTCCTGGAAGGTGCCGCCGGTTTCGGTGCGCCGGTAGCGATTACTGCCGCATTGCTGGTAGGGCTCGGCTTCAACCCGCTGTACGCCGCAGGCCTGTGCCTGATCGCCAACACCGCGCCAGTCGCCTTCGGTGCTCTGGGGATTCCGATCATCGTGGCCGGGCAAGTGACCGGCATCGACGCGTTCAAGATCGGCGCCATGACCGGCCGCCAACTGCCGCTGCTGTCGCTGTTCGTGCCGTTCTGGCTGGTGTTCATGATGGATGGCCTGCGCGGCGTTCGCGAAACCTGGCCGGCAGCACTGGTGGCCGGATTGAGCTTCGCCATCACCCAATATTTCACGTCGAACTTCATCGGCCCGGAACTGCCGGACATCACCTCGGCCCTGGCCAGCCTGATTTCCCTGACGCTGTTCCTGAAAGTCTGGCAGCCAAAGCGCGCCGCAGGCCAACACATCGTCGGCGCCGTCTCGGCCTCGGTGGTGACCGCCAGCGCCGGTGGTTTCGGCCAGCCGCGCACCAGCGTGGCGTCGCCTTACAGCCTGTTCGAAATCGTCAAAGCCTGGTCGCCGTTCCTGATTCTCACCGTGCTGGTCACCATCTGGACCCTGAAACCGTTCAAGGCCATGTTTGCCGCCGGCGGTTCGATGTACAGCTGGGTGTTCAACTTCGCGATTCCGCACCTGGACCAAATGGTGATCAAGGTCGCACCGATCGTGACTGCGCCAACCGCCATTCCAGCGGTGTTCAAGCTCGACCCGATTTCCGCGACCGGCACGGCGATTTTCTTCTCCGCACTGATCTCGATGCTGGTACTTAAGATCAATTTCAAAACTGGTCTGACCACTTTTAAAGAGACCTTCTACGAACTGCGCTGGCCGATTCTGTCCATCGGCATGGTCTTGGCATTTGCCTTCGTCACCAACTACTCGGGCATGTCTTCGACCATGGCACTGGTATTGGCAGGCACCGGCGCGGCGTTCCCGTTCTTCTCGCCGTTCCTCGGCTGGCTGGGCGTGTTCCTGACCGGTTCCGATACCTCATCCAACGCGCTGTTCAGTTCGTTGCAAGCGACCACCGCGCACCAGATCGGCGTGAGCGATGTGCTGCTGGTAGCGGCCAACACCAGCGGCGGCGTGACCGGCAAGATGATCTCGCCGCAATCGATCGCCGTGGCCTGCGCCGCGACCGGCCTGGTGGGCAAGGAATCGGATCTGTTCCGCTTCACCCTCAAGCACAGCCTGTTCTTTGCAACGATCGTCGGCCTGATCACCTACGTCCAGGCCTACTGGCTCACCGGCATGCTGGTGCACTAAGACCTACAAGCAGCATCGAAAAAACCGACGCCGGACGACGATTCCGGCGTCAGCTATTCACAACCCGGTCTGTAAGGCTGCTGAAAGCTTCCCTCTCTATATTCAGCAGCCTCAACAGACGGATAACCGGGCCCACCCGGAGACACGCCTGATGAGCGAGCTTTTTTACAATGCCGTGCCGAATGCGACCCGCGTCGCCCCGCCACTGCCCGAGCCTCGGCAATACCCCAGCGAGAAACCGGCACGGGTCTACCTGTTCGGGACCTGTGTGGTGGACTTGTTCTACCCGGAAGCCGGGATGGATGCGATCCACTTGCTGGAACGCGAAGGTATTCGTGTCGAGTACCCGCAAGGGCAAAGCTGCTGCGGACAACCGGCCTACACCTCGGGTTACACCGAGCAGGCAAGGACCGTGGCGCGCTCGCAACTGGCGCTGTTCGCCGGGGATTACCCGGTGGTGGTTCCGTCGGGATCCTGTGCCGGGATGTTGCGTGAACACTACGCCGACTTGTTCAAGGATGAACCGCAGACGTTGAAGCAGGTTCAGGCACTGGCGGCCCGGACGTATGAACTGGCCGAGTTCCTGCTGTTTGTCTGCAAAGTGCAGCTCAAGGACAGCGGTGCGCCGGTAAAAGTGGCGTTGCACACCTCGTGTTCGGCACGTCGTGAGATGAACACCCACCTGCACGGTCGCGCGTTGTTGTCGCAACTGAGCAATGTGGAGCGAGTCGACCATAGCCACGAAAGTGAATGCTGTGGCTTCGGTGGGACTTTCAGCGTCCGTATGCCAGACATTTCCGGCGCGATGGTGGCTGACAAGACCCGGTCGTTGAAGGAATCCGGCGCACACAAGGTACTCAGTGCCGATTGCGGTTGCCTGATGAACATCAACGGCTCGCTTGAGAAACAGAAGGAAGCGTTGCGCGGCCAACACCTGGCCAGTTTCCTTTGGCAGCGAACCGGAGGTGTTCTATGAACGCTTCCGCGATTATTCCTACGGTTGCCGTGGAAGAAGATTTTCGCACCCGGGCCCACAAGGCATTGGGTGACAAGCAGCTGCGAAATAACTTTCGCACTGCGATGGACTCTCTGATGACCAAACGGGCAGCGTCCTTCAGCGATGCCCACGAAAGAGAACATTTGCGCGCGCTGGGCAATGCTGTCCGCGCCCGAGCGTTATCCAAGCTGCCCGACCTGCTCGAGCAGCTTGAACAGAACCTGACCCGCAACGGTGTGACAGTGCACTGGGCGGAAACGGTGGACGAAGCCAATGGCATCGTCTTATCGATCATCCGCGCTCACGAGGGGCGGCAAGTGATCAAGGGCAAATCGATGGTCAGCGAAGAGATGGAGATGAATCACCTCCTCGCTGAACAGGGCATTGAATGCCTGGAATCGGACATGGGCGAGTACATCGTCCAGCTCGACCACGAGAAGCCTTCACACATTATTATGCCGGCGATCCACAAGAACGCCGGTCAGGTCGCGTCCTTGTTCCACGACAAACTTGGCGTGGAGTACACCAAGGACGTTGACCAACTCATTCAGATCGGTCGCAAAGTCTTGCGGCAGAAATTCTTCGAAGCGGACATCGGCGTCTCCGGCGTCAACTTCGCCGTGGCGGAAACCGGCACCTTGCTGCTGGTGGAAAACGAAGGCAACGGCCGCATGACCACCACGGTGCCGCCGGTACACATCGCCGTCACTGGCATCGAAAAAGTCGTGGAAAACCTGCGCGACGTGGTGCCACTCTTGTCGCTGCTGACTCGCTCGGCCCTCGGCCAACCGATCACCACCTACGTCAACATGATCTCCGGCCCGCGCAAGGAACTTGAACTCGACGGCCCGCAAGAAGTGCATCTGGTCCTGCTCGACAACGGTCGCAGCCAGGCCTTCGCCGACAGCGAATTGCGCCAGACCCTGAACTGCATTCGCTGCGGCGCTTGTATGAATCATTGCCCGGTCTACACCCGAATCGGCGGTCACGCCTATGGGGAGGTTTACCCGGGGCCTATCGGAAAAATCATCACCCCGCACATGGTCGGCCTGGCGAAAGTCCCGGACCATCCGAGTGCTTCGTCATTGTGTGGCGCCTGCGGTGAAGTGTGCCCGGTAAAAATTCCGATCCCTGCACTGCTGCGTCGCCTGCGGGAAGAGAACGTCAAAGCCCCGGACAGTCAGCATCAAGTCATGCGCGGCCAGGGCAGCAAGTATTCGCGCAAGGAACGTTTTATCTGGAACGCTTGGGCCAGACTCAACAGCTCGCCTACGCTGTATCGTCTGTTCGGCTTTTTCGCCACACGGCTGCGCGCCCTGGCACCGAGTAATGTTGGCCCGTGGACGCAAAACCACAGCGCACCGAAACCCGCTGCCCGCTCACTGCATGACATGGCCCGCGAGCATCTGGCCAAACAGGGAGATCGTTGATGAGCGCCAAGCAAAATATCCTCGCCAAGTTACGGAAAAGTCTGACCGGTACCACACCCGTGTCCGACGAGTTCGACGTCGAACTGGTGACTGTGCCTTACACCTACACCGCCGAGCAACGTATCCCGCAACTGCGCAAACTGATGGAAGCGGTGCACACCGAAATCCACCTGACCTCCGGCGAGGGCTGGCCTTCATTGCTTGCTCAGTTGCTGCGGGACCGCCAATTGCCGAGCCTGTTGATCGCGCCGACTACGCCTCACGGTCAACGTGTCACTCAACACTGGGCGAACAATCCAGGTCTGCCGACACTCAAGTCCTACGACCGCCCGGTTGAAGAGTGGAAAGCCGAGCTGTTCAACGACACCCCGGCCAGCCTGACCACCACCCTCGGTGCAATCGCCGCGACAGGTAGCCTGATTCTCTGGCCGACGCGGGAAGAACCGCGCTTGATGAGCCTGGTACCGCCGGTGCATTTCGCCCTGCTCAAAGCCAGTGAAATCCGCGACAATTTCTATCAGGTCCAGCAGGAATTCAACTGGGCCCAAGGCATGCCCACCAACGCCCTGCTGGTGTCCGGCCCGTCGAAAACCGCTGACATCGAGCAAGTTCTGGCCTACGGCGCGCACGGCCCGAAAGACCTGGTGGTTTTGATTCTGGAGGACCAATGAGTCTACCCGCGGCTTTCCTGCGAGATGCGCAGCAACTGATCCCTCAAGAGCGACGTTTCGACGATCCGCTGTCGACATTGGCCTTCGGCACCGACGCCAGTTTCTACCGGCTGATTCCGAAATTGGTCATCCGTGTCGAGTCCGAAGACGAAGTGGTCGCGTTGCTCAAACTGGCGCAACGGGATCAGGTCCCGGTGACCTTCCGCGCCGCCGGCACCAGCCTGTCCGGCCAGGCCATCAGCGATTCGGTGCTGATCGTGCTTGGGGATAACTGGAACGGTCGCGAAATCCGCGGCCAAGGTACGCAAATCCGTCTGCAACCGGGTGTGATCGGCGCGCAGGCCAACGCCTGGCTGGCACCGTTCGGACGCAAGATCGGCCCCGACCCGGCCTCGATCAACGCCTGCAAAATCGGCGGCATCGTCGCCAACAACGCCAGCGGCATGTGCTGCGGCACGGCGCAGAACACCTACCACACGCTGGCCGGTATTCGTCTGGTGCTGGCCGACGGCAGCCGTCTCGATACCGAAGATGCGGCAAGTGTGGCGGCGTTCCGCCAGAGCCATGCTTCGCTGCTCGAGCGTCTGGCAACCTTGGGCCGCGAGACCCGCGCCAATGCCGAATTGGCCGCGAGAATCCGCCACAAATACCGTCTGAAAAATACCACCGGCCTGTCACTCAATGCGCTGGTGGATTTCGACGAGCCTGTGGATATCTTGAGCCACTTGCTGGTGGGCTCCGAAGGCACGCTCGGCTTCATCAGCGCAGTGACCTACGACACGGTCATCGACCACCCGAACAAGGCTTCGGCGCTGATCGTGTTCCCGGACGTGGAAACCTGCTGCAACGCCGTCACCGTGCTGAAAAGCCAACCGGTGTCGGCCGTGGAGTTACTGGACCGTCGCAGCCTGCGTTCGGTGCAGGACAAACCCGGCATGCCCGCTTTCGTACAACAGCTGTCGAACAATGCCTGCGCGCTGTTGATTGAATCCCGCGCCGCCTCGTCCACTTTGCTACAGGAACAATTGGCGCACATCATGGCGTCGTTGACCTCGTTCCCGGTGGAAAAACAAGTCGACTTCACCGAGGATCCAGTGGAAAACGCTCGGCTCTGGGCGATCCGCAAAGACACTTTCCCTGCCGTCGGCGCTGTGCGCAAAACCGGCACCACGGTGATCATCGAAGACGTGACCTTCCCGGTGGAACAACTGGCCATCGGTGTGAACCGCCTGATCGAGCTGTTCGACAAACATCACTACGACGAAGCGATCCTTTTCGGACACGCCCTGGAAGGCAATCTGCACTTCGTCTTCACCCAAGGCTTCAACAATCCGGAAGAAGTCGCACGCTACGAGGCGTTCATGGACAACGTGGCGCAGTTGGTGGCAGTGGAGTTCGGTGGTTCGCTGAAAGCCGAACACGGCACCGGCCGCAACATGGCGCCCTTCGTCGAGCTGGAATGGGGCAGCGATGCTTATCAACTGATGTGGCAACTCAAACGGCTGCTCGATCCCAACGGCATTCTCAACCCGGACGTGGTGCTCAGCGAAGACCCGCAGATCCACCTCAAGCACCTGAAACCGCTGCCGGCCGCCGACGAGATTGTGGATAAGTGCATCGAGTGCGGCTTCTGCGAACCGGTCTGCCCGTCGAAAGGCCTGACCCTGAGCCCGCGCCAGCGCATCGTGATCTGGCGGGACATTCAGGCGAAGAAGCGCGCAGGCGTCGACACCTCCGAACTTGAAGCTGCCTACGAATACCAAGGCATCGACACCTGCGCCGCCACCGGTTTGTGTGCGCAGCGTTGCCCTGTAGGCATCAACACCGGCGAGCTGGTGAAAAAGCTTCGCAGCCGCAAGGCGACGCATACGAAAACCGCCAACTGGCTTGAAGGAAATTTCGCCACCGCGCTGCAAGGTGCGCGCTTCACCCTGCATGTCGCCAACGGCGCGCGGATGCTGCTGGGGGCACCGCGACTGGCGAAGATTTCGGCGACGTTGACCAAGTTGTCCAAAGGTCAGGTCCCGCAATGGACCAACGCCATGCCGCAGCCGGAAAAAGCCATTCGCTTCAGCCCGGTCGTGTCGGATGAGCGCCCTCGGGTGGTGTATCTGGCAGCGTGCGTCTCGCGGGTCATGGGACCGGCGGCGGGTGATAAAGAGCAGATGTCGCTGTACGACAAAACCCGTGGGCTGCTGGAAAAGGCCGGTTACCAGGTCGTCTTTCCGGACAACCAGGACAGCCTCTGCTGTGGCCAGCCGTTCGCGTCAAAAGGTTACGCCGAACAGGCCGAACACAAACGCCAGGAACTGATCGGCGCGTTGCTGCACGCCAGTCGTGGTGGGCTCGATCCGATCTATTGCGACACCAGTCCTTGTACGCTACGGCTGGTTCAGGATCTGGGCGAAGTTCGACTGGACCTGTACGACCCGGTGCGATTCATCCGCACCCACTTGATGGATCGCCTGGATTTCACACCGCAGGAAGCGCCGATCGCCGTGCATGTCACCTGCAGCACCCAGCACCTTGGCGAGAGCCAGGCGCTGATCGACCTGGCGCGCAAATGCAGCAACAACGTGGTCATTCCCGAGGGCATTCACTGTTGTGGATTCGCTGGCGACAAAGGCTTCACCACGCCGGAGTTGAATGCTCATTCTTTAAGGACATTGAAGGATGCGGTGCAGCAGTGCAGCGAGGGGATTTCTACCAGCCGCACTTGTGAGATCGGTTTGACGCAGCACGGGGGAATTGACTACCACGGGCTGGTCTATCTGGTGGATCGGGTAACGCAGGCGAGGGTCATGCAAGAAAAATAGAACCCTGATGCGCTGGCGTAGTCCACAGAATAAGCCCGGACGTACCGGGCTTTTACCCAAACTCGGCAGCCCGTCCTGACGGCCAGCAATGCCTGGACCCTCAGTTCAAGGAGATAAACATGAAACGTTCTGTACTGTTAGGTCTGTTCGTTACTGCCTCGCTGATGGCGTCCACCTCGTTTGCCGCCGAAGACCTCTGTGCGGTCAACTTGAAAACCATCGAAAATGCCAAGACACAGATTCCTCCGGAGATGACTGAACAGGTGGCGGCCTCCGTCAAAAAAGCCAAAGACGATCACGCCTTGGGTACAAAGAAAGGGACTGATGATTGCATCGCCGAGACTAACCAGACCATTCAGGAAATTCAGAAGTTAAGTGACGGTGGCAAACAATAGTCCCCGCAAAGGCCAGCCTTCGGGTTGGCCTTCTGGGCCTTGTTGGTGTACACCGCGCAGGCTTGTTGCTTAGCAAGATTCAAAGTGAACCAAAACCCGCCAAGTGCGGGTTTTGTTGCATCGGGGGCATTGGTAATGCATCACTCTGTGGGAGCGAGGCTTGCCCGCGAAGAACGATGACGCGTAATACGTGAAAAACCGCGGTGGATTCTTCGCGGGCAAGCCTCGCTCCTACAGGATTTTCGTCGTAATCCCGCCTATATTTACTGCCATTGCTTCTATAGAACAGTTTTCTCATAGCCTTTTTTGCGAAAACCGAATTCCGGTGCAATGTCGCAGTCTTTTAAGTAGGCCCCATCAATCGTGGCTTATGTTGCGACCTCGGCCGAGCCGCCTGCTCATACGGCAGCACCGAGACCATCAGTACAAGGAGATATCCATGAAACGTACCGCACTCGCTGGTCTGTTCATTTCTGCTGCAATGTTGGCCTCTCCCGTATTTGCTGCGGACAACGACCTTTGTACGAGCAAGCTGCAGGAACTCAAAAACAAAGTGAGTTCACTGCCGGCGAGCTCCGACAACACCACAATGGAGATCAAAAGACTGTTGGCCAGCGCCGAAGCTTCAAAAGCCTCCGGGGACGACAAGAAATGCGCCACCGAGGCCACTCAGGGATTAGCCCTCGCTAACAACCTGAGCAACCAAACCACGCCATAATCTGTGGTGACTAACCTTCGGGTTGGCCTTCTCCCGCGTGTTGGCGTACACTGCGCAGGCTTGTTGCTCACTTTGATTCACAGAGCAACAGGCTCGGGGCCGTTTAGGATTCGACGCCGGTTGCGAAACTTTAGGTGCATGCCGAGTTGGTAACAGAACTCGTAAATCCACTGTTGCAACTACTTATAGTTGCCAATGACGAAACCTACGGCCAGGAATTCTCTCTCGCTGCGTAAGCAGCTTTAGATCCTGAGCTTCTGGTACCTTCGGGTCCAGCAATCACCAGGGGATGTCTGTAAACCCAAAGTGATTGTCATATAGAACAGAATCGCCGTGCAGTACGTTGTGGACGAAGCGGCTAAAACTTACACAACTCGCCCAAAGCACCCTGCCCTTCGGGTCGCTGAGGGTTAACTTAATAGAAACGGCTACGCATGTAGTACCGACAGCGGAGTACTGGCGGACGGGGGTTCAAATCCCCCCGGCTCCACCAAATACGAAGCAAGACAAAACCCGCCAAGTGCGGGTTTTGTTGCATCTGGGGGTTGGGGATTTGTGGTTAAACACAACAGGCCTATGCTGGCGATCTACCCGCAAGGATGCCGCCATGAAATTCAAAGCACTGGGTGTCGCGTTTACCCTGTTCCTGACGTCCGGTTGTGCGCACTACAACGACCGCACCACCGACACCAACAAGAAAGGGCGGATTACCTGTGATGCCGAGCCCAAGAATCAGGCTGGCTGCTATACGAAGCAGTCGAAGGGTTGGAATTGGGGTGGGTTGAAGTTTGGGGTTGGGGCTTCGAACTAGATTCTGGTCTTGTAGGAAACCGCCGGGATTGAAGGCGTTTTCTTAAACAAAAAATCTCGCCCTGATCCTACAAACGCTGTGATTTTCGGGGAGGTTTCCGACAAGTCCCGGCGGTTGTCGGGTAGGAAGCTGAGTAGATAGTCTTTGGGGGTCGCTGCACATCAGCGATCGGGTGTGGAAACCCGAAGATAAACAAACATGCCCCCATGGCATACTGTGGCGCTTTTTTTCGGCCGCAGGTTCAAGTTATGGCGGCTGTGCGTGGGAGACCTTCGGGTCTGCCGGGTTTTGTCCGTTTATCTCGGTTTTTCCACCCCGCGCACAGCTGCCACCTATTCGAGTGGAATCGGAAGAGTGGCAGCTCCAATGACTTAAAAGGACGATTGCCATGATCAAAGAAACCCCAAACCCGCCCGCCCCGGACGACGTTTCCCCCTACGAATCCCTCGATTCCAAAAAACTCCACGACGCCGCCGACCGCGCGCTCGATCACTACCTCAATCCCTCCGCCCTGAAATCCCCCGTTTCCCGCAAACCGAGCACGATGTTTTTCGTTGCGCCGGATTTGAAGGACGAAGACCTGTTGGCCCATACCTGTGAATCGCTGGCCCAGGCCAGTGTGATGGCGAGTGATTTTGCCGGGTATTTGGAGGGCCCGCATAGACATAGAGCGATGGCGATCCAGCAGGTGGTAATGCTGGCGGAATTGGCGGTGAATCGGATGCTCGATAACGTTGAAGTGCCGAAAACTTAGTCGCACAGCTGATCCATTGTGGGAGCGAGCCTGCCCGCGATGACGGTGCATCAGTCGACATCCATGTTGAATGAACAATCGCTATCGCGAGCAGGCTCACTCCTACAAAAGCAATCCGGTGCGTGGCTGGGAGTTAAAGCACTTTCAAATCCACCGACACATGCCCCCGCGTCATCCGCGAATACGGGCAGAGCTGATGCGCCGCGTCGGCCAGTTCCCGTTTCACGCCCTCCTCCAGCCCGGGAAAGTTGACGTTCAACCTGACCGCCAATTGAAAGTCCCCCCTGGCGGTTTTACCCAGATCCACTTCGGCATCCACCGACGTGTCTTCCGGCAATTTGATCTTCATCTTGCCCGCCGCGACCTGTATCGCGCCGATGAAACACGCTGAATAGCCCAGTGCAAACAGTTGCTCCGGATTGGTGCCGGGCTTGCCCGATCCCGGTGAGCTGAATTTGACGTCCAGCTCGCCGTCGCTGGATTTGCCGGTGCCGGTGCGGCCGCCGACGGTGTGGGTTTTGGCGGTGTAGAGAACCGTTTCCAGTGCTGCACTCATGACAGTGACTCCTGATCAGGATTGAACAACCGCGAGGTTATTTCGAGGCCTCGCCCAAGGTGCCGGTGTAGTGCGCCAGGCGTTTTTCGACGTCGGCTTTTTTCTGCAGGCCAAGCTCCATCAGTTGGGTGATGCGTTGCTGCGCTGCCGGGCGTTTGACCGAGCCGATGAAACCCTCCCATTCGGCGGCGATGGCTTCGTTCGGTGGCAGGCTGGCGGCGTCGACCAGGCGTTTGATGTCGGTGATCGACTGCTTGTCGAACCGGGCGATGCGCCGGGCCATGGTGTCGACGAATTTATCGAGTTCGGCGTCGGGCAGCGCGCGATTGACGTAGCCATAACGCTCGGCGAGTTCGCCATTGATGTCGTTGCCGGTGAGCAGCACTTCCAGCGCGCGCCCACGACCCATCAGCCGTGGCAGGCGCGCCATCGGGCCACCGCCGGGCACCAGGGCGGCGCCGATTTCCCATTGCGAGAGGATGGCTTTTTCGCGGCTGGCGAAGCGCATGTCGCTGGCTAGCGCCAGTTCGCTGCCGACACCGGTGGCACGACCACGAATCGACACAATCGAGACCACCGGCGCTTTGCTCAAACGAACCAGCATGTCGGGCAATGGCGGGAGGCCGGTCGGGCCGTTGGGCAGGCTGGTGGTGTCGGTCAGCGGCGGGACGAAGTCGTAGTGGGTGAGGAAGAAGTCCGGGACGTCGCTGTCGAAGACCACGACCACCACCTTCGGATCGGTCTCGATAGCCGTGACGACCTCGTTCAGCTGCGGCATGGTCTCGGGGCCGTAGATGTTGTACGGCGGATTGTGGAAGGTAACGCGCCAATACTCGGGGGTGATGCGGGTAAGCTTGATCTCCTGTTTTACCGCGCTGGCGGCTTGTGTCTTTTCGGGTTGTGAAGCGGATGTGGGCGATGCTTCACCGGCGAGAGACGAGCCGGTGGCCGCTATGCTGGCGACAATGATCGCTGCGTTGAATAGCTGCAGTCTCATGGGAAAACCTCCAGTAGAAAAACATGGATTCCCGCGTACAACGTTCTACAGTCTGAAGCAGATGTTGGGCATGCCGGAATGGACCGACTGAACAAGCCTAGCAGCGTAAATTCGACTCACAAGTGACGTCAGTCGGACGAAAAAAAAGGCACTGGCGGTCATCGCCAGTGCCTTTTTTGTCCGACCGTAACGTCAGCGAGACAACATGAAGGTGTCGTACTCCAAATCTTCCAGCGCCGTCGAAAGCCTGTGTAAACCCAGCAATACACAAATCAACAACGACAGCGTAAACCCGTACCCGAAGAAGCTTGGCCCCAGGTACATGCTGAACAGCGTCAGCATCGCGTTCAACACCGCAAACAACACACACAGTTCAAGCACCACGGTACGTTTGTCGAGGTAGAAGAACACGTTGAGCAACGCCATGAACACCACTTGAATGCTCACACCGATCAGGTCGATGTAGAACAGCGGCAGGTAGTAACTGGAGATGCCCAGCCAGTCCAGCAGGCGCGGCGCGAACAGGAACAACAGCACCGCCGTCAGCCCCTGGACCTTGCAGATTTCCAGCAGACCCTGGCGGATCGACAAGGTCATTTCGGTTTTCAGCTGCCCGATGTGCTGCAGGGTTTCGCCCTCGCGGATCGCCCGGAACAGTCGGTCGTACCACTCGGCAAAGTCGGTCTCGATGCGCACCAGAAACACCGCCATGCCGGGGATGATCGCCAGATACGCGAGGAAGATCGGCAAGTCGTAAAGGATCGAAGCGCGCAGCGGGCCGACGATTTCGTTGGAGGTGCCGGGGTTGAACCAGAACAGGAATTTGTCGATCCAGATCCCCAGGTTGTAGAAGAAACCGGTGGCCAGCAGGCTGAGGAAAACGTTGCGCCGATCGAGGAAATCGAAGGCGATCAGTTTCTCGGCGCGGTACTCGCGCAGGATGTCGTAGAGGAACAGAAACAGCAGCGTGCTGTGCCCGATCAACAGCGCCAGCAGCAAGCCCGGCATCTGCAAAAAGCTCAGCAGATAGGCGCTCGCGACCATCAGCGTGTACCCCACCAGCATCACCAGCAGAATGCGGTTATAGGCCTTCATCCCCGAGAGGAAGATGATCACCAGCCACAAGTTGCACAGCACCACGAAGTTCGCCAACACCAGCACGCGGTAAATCAGCGGCTCGTCGAACAGCAAGCCCAACACGACAATGCCCAGCAACCCGGCGCCGAGCGTGACCAGCAACAACACGCCCAACAGGTTGGGCAGGATCTGATCGTACTTGTGCTCGAACAAGCGGTCGGAGACGAAGCGGGTGAAGAACAACTGCAAGCCGCCCGTCAGGATCAACGAGGTGGCCATCAGGTACGTCACCGTCACCAGGAACTGGCCGACCAGCATGTTCGGCAGCAGCAGGCCGATGCTGATGATGCCCACCAGCATCACGCTGATGATCGACAACACCCACGGTCCGGAGCTGATCAACCCGGCGTAGACGTAGGCGTGCAAGGTCGCCGTATAGGAATCGCGGGAAAGGATTTTTCGCAGTTCAAAGCCAATACCGGCCATTTAGCTGTTCTCCATGGCGGCTTGATACAGGTCGCGGTAACGCTGCAGCATCAAGGCTTCGGTGTAATAACGAGTAACCCGCAACAAGCCGCTGGCCTGGGCGGCCTGCCAGCGTCGCGGGCTGCGCAACAGTTCAAGGATCGCGGCGCACGTGGCTTGTGGATCGGCAATCGCCACCACTTTGCCGGCGTGGCCGAGGTCACGGTCTTCGGCGCTGCCGCCTTCGATCAACTCGCGACACGACCCCACGTCGCTGCTGACCACCGGCGTACCGGCGGCCCAGGCTTCGAGGATCACCAGCGGCTGCGCTTCACTGATCGAGGTCAGCACCATCAGGCCGAGTTTCGGCAGGATGTCCTGGATGCGCTGGAAGCCAAGGAAATGCACCTTGCCCTCCAGGCCCAGGCTGGCCATCAGGCTGCGGCATTCGCTGACGTATTCCGGGTCTTCCTCTTCCGGGCCGACAATCCAGCCTTCGGCGTGCGGCATGGCGCTGATTACGCCGCGCATCGCCCGCAGAAAGGTTTTCACGTCCTTGATCGGCACCACACGGCCGATCAAACCGACCACGGGCGCGATGCCGTGGGCGCGGGATTCCAGCGCTGCGGTCCATACCGGCAGGTCGATGCCGTTCGGAATGACTTGGGTGCGGGCCGCAAGGGCGCCGTCCTTGATCTGCCGCTGACGGTTGCCGTCGTAGAGCGCGATGATGTTGTCGGCGCTGTTGTACGTCAGCTGGCCGATGCGCTCGAAGAAGCGGACCCACAAGGTACGGATGTAACCTGAGCCGGCATCGAGGCTGCGGTTCAGCGCCTGGCCGGAACTCTCGGCGATCCAGCTGGCCTGGGCCAGGTCGATCTTGCGTTCCTTGGTGTAGATCCCGTGCTCGCTGAGCAAGTAAGTGCAGTTCCAGCGCTGCTTGAGGATGCAACCCAGAAAGCCCGCATACCCCGTGGAAATCGAATGCAGCACCCGCGCTTTCGGCATCCGTTGCGCGGCTTCGGCGAGCATCAGCAACGGCGACTGCATCGCGCGCAGGGTCCAGAAATAATTGACGAAGGACGGGTCGGCGCAATGCTGGCGATAACCTTCGCTCAACGACTCCCAACTGGCGCGGCTGCGCAGCACGTCGTCGAGGGTCATGCGGCCCTGGGCGATGCAGTCGAGCAAGCGTTCGCCCAGGGCTGGGTCCGGCGCATCCGGGTGATGCAGGAAGCGATACAAATCCTGCAATTGCTGTTCGTCGGCCTCGCGAGGCACCACCAGTCTGTCGGTTGGATGGGTCGCATCTTCGAGGAACACTTCTTCGATGTGCAGCACGTTCGCCGGCACTTCGTAGCGCCGGGCCGGATAGGCCTGGCGCTGGCCGCCGATGAACATCACCGAAAAGGTCAGTTCCGGCAGGCCGAGGATCATCTGGTGAATCCAGCTGGAAACGCCGCCGCGCACGTAAGGCCAGGTGCCTTCGAGCAGCAGACAGATGTCGGCAACCGGTGCCTGTTCCTTGTGACTCATGTCCAGCTCCTGACCAATGCGGCGAACGGCGGCCGCTGACGGGTTTCCTCGGGAAGGCGTGCGAGCAGTCCGGGAATTTCGTGGTAACGACCGGCCTCGAAGGCCAACTCGGCGCGGAATGGCAGCACTTGTGCAGCGCCCATGCCGTTCTCTTGCGCCTGACTGAGCAGCACTTCGGCACGCTCGACGTCACCACGTTCCAGCGCGATGCGCCCGGCCAGCAAAAACAGCTCACCGCCCTCGCCCGCTTTCAAGCCTTGCTCGGCATGTTCGCTGGCCTGGGTGAGCACGTGATCGAGCACACTGCCTTGCGCCAGACCCAGATACGCCAGCTCCCAATACCAGCGCGCCAGTCGGCCGTGCAGCGCACCCGCCGCTTTGGCAGTGGCACCGGCCAATTCGCCGAGCGCGATCTGGATGTGCAGGTTGATGTCGCTTTCCTGCTTGTCGAGCATCGAATACGCGAGCAGGCGCACATCGTCACTCGGATCACCGAGGGCCAGTTTGAGGATCGGAACCGCTTCTTTGCCGGGCATGCGGCGTGTCGCCAACAGGGCGGCCAGACGCTGATCCGGGTCCGGCGCATGACGCAACACGTCCTGCAAACCACCATCGGCAAAGATCGGCGAGTGCGATTGCAACTGCGCCCGGTACGGCAGGCTCGGAATGCCAACGGCTTGCCACGCTTGCTTGTCGCGTTTGCGCGGCAGGTACAGCGCCGGGAAGATCGCCGCCACCACGCCGACCGCACCGAGCACCGGCACGAAGAACGCCAGGCTGAAGATAAACAGCGGGCTCCACGGCAGCGGCGAACGGTAGCGCGCCGGCAGCAACAGCCACACGGCCGCGCACAACATCACGCACGCCAAACCGTGGCTGAGGGTGAACACCAGCAATTGTTGTAACTCGGGCGCCGCGAGCCATAAGCTGGCCCAACTGCCCGCCTCTAACAACAAGGCTCCGCTAAACAGCCACTTGCTGATCATTCAGGCCACACTCGTTGAACAGGAAATTACGCAGCCCGTTGCGTTCACAGCCAGGCTCCAGGTTGAACGGCAACACGCGCACGCCGAGGCTGTCGAGGCTGCTTTCGATGCCAAAGTGTTCGTGCAGCATCAGGTTCATCCGCGCCAGATAACCTTCGGTGCCTTGCGGACTGGTCAACGGCAACAGCACCAGCAACAGCTGATGATCGCGGTTGTTACGCAACGGCAATTGCAGGTCGAGGCCACGCTGGCTGCGTTCGAACAGACGCGACAACTCATCGTTGGGACGGGTCATTTCAAAGGCGAAAAGACCGGCCGCCAGTTTGTGCTGCTCGACATCCACCAGCGAACGCTTGAGTTGCAGGGTGAACTGCTGCGCATCGGCATCGGCCAGTTGCAGCACTTGCGGGTCGCGGCGCAGCAGGTCGGCGATGTGCCCGGCGAGCAACGCCAGCAGGCTCAGGGTGCGATCCTGGAACGCGAAGAACGGCATCTGCCGCACCGCCAGGATCGCCAGCAAACGACCTTCGGCATCGATCAGCGGAATGCACGCCTGCAACGACGAGAACTGCGCCGAGCTGCCGGCATCAATCAGCTCCTGACGCACGCTGACCAGTTCTCCGCGCTCCAGGCACAGCTTGACCAGACCGTCTTCGGTGCCCAACGGCCCCATGACGCCGATGGTCGCCAAGGCTTCGGGCAACACGTTTTCTTCGCGCTCATCGACGCGATACAACCCGGCCACGCGCAACGCGCCGTACTGACCAAGCATGGCCACGATCGGGTCGGCCAGGGCGGCCAGGGCATCGCCTTCGTCCGGCATCACCCGCAATTTGTCGCGCAAGCCCAGCAAGGAGCTGCGCAAACTTTGATCGCTGCCCGCTACGCGCTGCTCCAGCAGGTCGTGGGAGACCCGCAGAATCTGGTGCGCTCGGGTGAATTCGTCGAGTCGATACTGGCGGTAATCGTTGGCCATCTGCAGACGCTGCAAGCGCCGTTCCCACAGATCGCGAACCTCGCCCACCAGCATGCCGCTGACCAGCACGCCGACAATGAACGACGGATCCAGCTGCGCGTAGGCTTCATGCCCGATATAGCGCAGCGCAAACAGTGCCGCCACCAACAGGCTGGCGCTGAGCAAGCCGCGCACGAAACCATAACGCACGCCCAACAGCAGCGGCGCCAGCACCGGCCAGGGGAAACCGGCGTGCATTTGCAACGGGTCTTGCGGGGTCAGCCACAAACCCAGGCCGATCGCCGCGCCGGTGACCAACAGCGTTTCCAGCCAAGACACCGGGCCGCTGGCACGCGGCGCGAGGCTGTAATCCATGTGAGGAGAATTCATTGCATTCACTCGAACCGAAGGGCGCCAACAAGTGTGTCGAGCACCGTTTGCGCGGTGCCGGCGAGGCTTTCACGGGACCAGCCCGCACGCGCGCCGCTTTTGCTCCAGAGCACACGACCGCTGCTGGCTTCGAGCACGCGCAGGCTGATGCCCACGGCCGGTTCGCCGTCCAGACCGTTCTTGTACTGCCACTCTTCAACGCTGCCGGCGACCACGTAATCAAGCTTCTGATCCCGTGCCCAGTCGAGGGCACCGGCCAGGCGTTCGTTGTCGTCCATCAGCGCTTGTTCGCCCTGAGTGCCGACCGGGTAAACCCGTGGTTGCAGACCGTGACTGCTGAGCACGCTGAGCAAAATCTGCTCGGCGCGTTCACCGGCTTGCGGGGTTTGCGAATAGTTGATCATCGGCACGGTGCCCCACTTCGCAGTGCGCGGAAGGTTCGGGCTGGTGTCACCGGTGAAGCTGGCGCATCCGGCGACGAACAGGACTGCCAGAGCCAGGCTCAGATTACGAATTGCTTGCATCAGTTTTTCTCCTGTAAACATTTCATGATCAGCGTCCGAATCGCACGCCGTAGCTCACACCCAGTGTTCCGCCTGCCTGACCATCTCCGCCTTGTGGCGCGGATTGGTAGCCGACGGTGAGGGCCAATTCGTCACCGCCCAGCACCTCGACGCCGATCCCGGTGTTGATGCCGTAGTTGAAGGTTTGATCCAGCCATTGCCAGCCCGCCGTCACGTCCACCAGCCAGGTGTATTGCGGGCGTGTGCGTACAAGGGCGCCCGGCAAACCGCGACGCCATGAACTGCCGACATACAGTTGGCCATAACGGCTTTGCAGCAGATCGTTGGCCGTCACGACCGCAGGATCGTCCGAGTCATCAACGCTTTTCACCGGACCGTCGTTGGCGCTGGACAGGTCTTCCAGGGTGCGGTCCTTGACGTTGTTGTGCTGATAATCGACACCGCTGCGCACGGTCCAGTTAGGTCCGGCGAATTCCAGCGTGTGGTTGTATTCCATCTTCAGCGCCTGGCCGTTGCCCAGGGAATCGCCCGCACGCGTCGAGAACGATTTCTGCGCCACTTCCCA
The DNA here is from genome assembly GCF_044759925.1 of Pseudomonas sp. NPDC099000. Lineage (NCBI taxonomy): Bacteria > Pseudomonadati > Pseudomonadota > Gammaproteobacteria > Pseudomonadales > Pseudomonadaceae > Pseudomonas > Pseudomonas sp. NPDC099000. The sequence goes on along the minus strand of NZ_JBIWAF010000017.1, from coordinate 79,282 downwards.
GCTGATCTGATCCCGCGCCGAGAGCCCGTGACGACCGCCGACCCACACGCTGTCGTGCTGGCCGAAAGCGCGCATCAGGCCGCTGTCTTCGCTTTTGCGATGCCAGTCCACACCGGTCTCGATCTGGTCGCTGGCGCTCAACTGCCAGGTCCGGGACAGGCCCAGACCGGTACGGTCATCGTCCTTGCGCTGGCTGGTGTCGGCGAACAGTTTGTAGCCGCCGTCTTCCACCGAACGTTGCAGGGTCAGCGCGGCGTTGCGCTCATCGCCCATGCGCGATTCGATCAGCTGATCGCTGTTGTAGGTGCCGTTCTCCAGCTCAAGGTTGGCGTACCACTGAGCGCCGAGGTTGTGCGCGATTTGCAGACGCGGTGCGTTGAATTCCAGGCCACCGAAATCCTGTTGATGCCAGGACAGCTGCGCGCCTTGCGGCGTCAGTTCCTGGAGCTCAACAGCCTGACGGCGCAATTGCTCGCGCACGGCGGCCGGTTGATCGTCACCCAGTGCGGACTGGCTGAGGTCGAGGGCTTCGTCGAAGCGGCCGAGACGACTCAAGGCCTGGGCGCGTTGCGCCGGGTTGAGGTCGCTACTGGCCAACAGCGTTTCGACCTGCGCCTTGTTTCGGCTGCGCAAGGCTTGCTGGATTTCTTCGTAACGCTGGACTTTCAAGCCCTGGCTGCGCGCCCACTCCAGCCACTGGTCTTTCTGCGATTCCTGGTTGGTTGCGTCGAGACGCGCCAGCAACCGTTCGAACCACAATTGCAGCATCGCCGGCGAGCCGTCCTTCCACTTCGCCACTTCCTGCTGAGCCTTGGCCGGCGAGTAACTGCTGGTCATCAAGCGCAACCAGATCGCATAACGCTGGGACGATGGCTGAATGTTTTCGCCTTCGGGGCTGCGCAGCAGCTTCAGGCGCAACCGTTGGGCCGCGTCCTGATAACCGGCACTTTCGAGGGCATCGGCGTAGGCCGCACGCACCAGCCAATCCTGCGGACTGGTCTTGAGGTACATGCGATACCAGGCCAACGCTTCGGCATCGCGACCGAGCATCTGACTGGCACTGGCGAACGGCAGCCAGAGGATTCGGTCCTGGCGCGCCTGGGGTTTCCATTCCGTCAGCAAAGGCTTGAGCGCGGCGGTGTTGCCTTGGTCGACGTAAAGCCACATCAGGCGCTCGCGGAACAAGTTGTCATCCGGGAAACGCGACAGACCCAACAGGTACAAACGCTGCGCCTCGTCGATATTGCCCTGCTGCACTGCCAACGCACCGCGAATCGCCAGCACTTGTGCTTGCTCGTTAGCCTCCGGGTATTGCTCGGCGTCTTTGAGCAGCGCGACCACTTGCGGCCAGTCCTGCAATTCCTGGGCTTGCTGCAACGATTCAACCAGACGCTGCGGATCACGGGTGCGGTGCCAGCTGCCGACCATCATGGTCAGCGCCCGCTTTGGATCGCTGGTGCGATACATGGTGATCAGCTGACTCTCGTCGCCGCTGTTGAGCGAACCCTTGAGCGCGAGGAGTCGTTCCAGGGACACCTGCAACTCGTCGTCGAGTTCCAGGTCCCAGGCCAGTGCCGCGCGCAAGCGCCAGTAACCCGCATCGGTGATCTTGCGGTTATCGACCTGCAACACGTCCCACGCTGCCTGGTTATCAAACAGCTTCAGGTCGGTACTGGCCCAATCCACGCGCTCGGTCGTGGTCAGTGCGAAACGTTTCGAGTAACGCTGGTAGACCTCGGTTTTCTTCGCGAACTGCCCGGTGTTTTCGAGGTTTTGCAGCAGGCGTGTCCAGGCCAGGCGATGCGCCGGGTACTTGCGCAAGTAAGCGTGCAACCAGGCTTCGGCTTGGGTCGGCGTGCCGCGGGATTCGTGAGCGTAGTTCAGCGCATCGAGTTCAACGTCAGTCAGCGCACGCTGCTCCATGATCTCGGCGAGCAACGGAATCGCCCGGTCGAAGTCGTACTGCTGACTGGCCAGACGCCAGGCGTGTTCACGGGTTTGCGGGTCTTCGTGCAGTTTCAGCAGGCGAATCCAGTAGCCCAGCGCGGCCTGACTGTCGCCACGCCATTCGCCCAGATGCGCCATTTGCTCGAGCAACGCCAAGTCATCCGGGTGCTCAGCCACCAGCTGCTGACCACTGTCCCAGGCTCCGGCCAGCTCACCGAGGGCCAGGCGCATGCTGAATTCCTTGCGCAGGATTTGCGGGTTGTCCGGCTGCAACACGCGCCACTGATCCAGAAAGCGCTGCGCCAGATCAAAGCGCTTGCTGCCGACGGCAACGTCGACGCCCTGCTCCAGCCACGGCGAATCGGTTTGCGGATCCTTTAGCTGGTCCAGTTCATCGGCCAGTACGCGCGCGGCCTGTTCACCGCGACCGGCAGCCAACAGACTGTTGAATGCCAGCTGCGCGTATTCACGACGCTCGGACGCTTGTCGGCTGTCCTGTTTGAGCAGCAAATAAATGTCGGCGGCGCGACCCGGTTGCTCACCGGCCAGGTACCACTGCGCGGCGGACTTGAGTGCAGCAATGCGCTGGGCCGGATCACGATCGGCGATTTCTTCGTAGACGCTGGCAGCGAAGGCCGGCGCCTGTAAGGTCAACGCCAGCTTGGCCAGGTTCTGCAATTGTGGCAGCGGCAACAGGCGGTGATCGAAGCTTTGCAGGCGTTCGATCAAGACTTTCTGTGCGATCGGATCATTGGCTTTCGCCGCTTCCAACGCGTCGAGTTCCAGTCGGTAATAGGCCTGCAACTCGACGACCGGTTTCGGCCAGTTCTCAAGGTGCTGGCGCGCCTTCGGGTAGTCGCCGAGACGGATCAACAGATCGACCAGTTGCAAGCGCAGGTGATCGTCATCCGGGTGCGCCGCCAGCAGCAGTTCGGCGTAATTGGCCGAGACCGCATCCGGCTCACGGCCGTCCGGCTGGAACACTTCTTCGCGCTGGAACGTCAGCCACAACAGGCCGCCCACGGCCACCGCCACCACCGCCAATGCCCAGGGATTGAGCAGGCGGCTGCTTTTAGTTGCTGAGGAGTTAGATGCAGTAGAGCTGACCATGACTCACCTGCTTCATTGGTAATTGAAAAGTCCACAGGCCGGCGGATGCCTTGCCTGCAAAAGGTTGCCCGTCCACTTCCACCCGGCAGCTGCTCGCCGAACGCACAGAGAAGGTCAGGTCGACCTGCCCGGCAAACGAAAAGGTCACGTGTTTTTCATCCACATATTTCCAGTCCAGCAACGGCAGATTGGCCTCCTCCAGCGCCGGTCGTTGATCCCGATCGGGACGCAACACCAGCAATGCCTGGTCACTGCTCAACGCCACATACCGGCCTTGCGGCAAGTCGCGAACACCGGCAACGCCTTGCGAACGCAGCAGGTCCGGCCAGCCCATTTGCGGGTCGAGTCGAAGGGTGCGCAGCGCATCCATCCCACGAACCTGCCAGTTGCCCTCGGCGGTACGCGCCAGACTGGCCTGATACAAACCGTGCACACGATCGAGGTAGTCGCTCATCCACAGCGACATCGGCTGCTGGTCCTTCATGTAGCCGTAGATCTCGTTCATCGCCTTGATCGAGGCCTGCTTGGTGCTCGAATAGAAGTGGTAATACAGGTGCAGGCCACGCAAGCGTCGTGGGCTGTCGGTGAGTTCGAAGGTGTCGATCACATCGCGGAAACCGTAATACGGCCCCTTCCACAGGTTGGTGTAGAGGTTCTCGTTGATGATCGGCGCGTAGTACTGCAAGCCGCCTTCGGTGGGGCGCAGCAAGGGGTTGAGGCCGGTCAGCGACGGGTTGGCCTTGGTCAGCAGGGTCTCGGCGCCGTTGACGTTTTTCAGGCCCGCGTCGTAGGCCAGCTTGAGGGTGGCTGCCGAGGGCAATGCATCGCCCGGCCAGAAGATCAGCTTCACCGGTTTTTCCGGGGTGGTGAGCTGCTGGTTGATGTAATCGCGCGAGCCAAAAATCTCGCGACGGAAATCGATTTTGTCGTAGCCCGGGATGGCCATTTTCAAACCGTATTCCGGGTTGAAATTCTCACGTTTCTGCGCCACTTCCGGCTGCATGAAAAACGGATGGCTGAAGGTGTGACTGGCGACTTCGACTTTCGGGTTGGCAAACAACTCACGGGCAATGGGTTCCAGTTCGCGGGCCAGGAACGGGAACATGCCGCGCGGAGAAATCTCGCCTTCGACGATCGAAACCGAGGTCAGGAACGGGTTGGGTCGAATGAAATCGTCGAGCACTTGCTTGCCGGCATAGGGCGTGCCGCGCACTTCGGCGCGCGACGGAAAACCATCGCCATCGATGTGCACGGTCGCGATGCGACGGCCGTTTTCAGTGGTGGTGTCCGGACGCGGCTGAACCGGCAAGCGCAAGCTGGCCTGGAGGAAAGCGAACGGATCGAGAATCCAGCGGCTGCGCTCGTTGTTCGTTTCGAGAATGTACGGCGCAAGGGCAACACCGCCCCACTCGGCCGTCGCCACCGGGGCAAATGTCTGGCCGTCGGCAGCGGTCAGCAGCAACGCGGCTTTCGGACCTTTGGGCAGCAGGGAGATCGCGGTCAGGTCACGGGATCGGGGCTGCACCGGCGCTTCGAAGGCGCCGATCAGCGCCTTGTCCTGATAGCTGATGGTCAACGCTTGAGTGCCGATCGGCGCCGAGCGATTCAGGCCCAGACGCTTGAGCAGCAGCGGGTCTTGAATCGGCAGGCCGGAAAAGAACACCACCGGTACCTGTTCGTCCAGCCGCTTGCCGATCCAGCTATTGAACGCCGACGCGTCCTGCGGCGGGCCGCTGGTCATCCAGGTCACGATCCCGGCGTACAAACCGCTGAAACGATGCTCCGGCAGGGAGCTGTCGGCGGGCAGGTAGTCGACCCGGTAGCCGAGGTATTCGAGCAAACCGCCAAGCAAGGTGTGCCCGGCATTACGCACCAGGTCACCTTCGCGCGGATCGTAAAGCAGCGCGATTCGGCGCGGCTGGATTTCGATGCTGCTGATGCCCATCGAGTCCAGCTCAGGCGTGCCGATGTAGGGAATGAAGCCCTCATCGCGCAGACGCTTGGCCAGTTTGCGCGCTTCATCGCGGCGTTCTGGCGGCAAGTAGTCGATGGCGACCAGCGGGATGCCTTTGGCGCGCAACGGTTGGATCTGGGTTTCCAGCCACTCGCGGTCTGCTTCAGGCACCGGACGATAGCGCTTGGTGGAGGCGTCCCAGCCGGCGTGAATCGATTCGATCGCCACGGCGGCGGCCACGCCATCGAGGTCGGGCAACACTTCGAAGCCACGGTTGAAAAACAGCTTCAGGTTCGGCTGACGCTGGTGCAATTCCCGCAGGAAACCGGCGAGTGCCACACGCTGTGTTTCTCGCGATGACTCCGGCAGCAACTGGAAGCTATCGAGGGTGTCGAGGAACAACCCGGCATAGCCTTCGGCCTGCAACGCCTTGGCTCGGCCGAACAAATGTTCACGCCAGGCGGGCGCCGCAAGGTCCATGACCTGGCTGTCCCACGCGCCGTTGCGCACCGGGCTGACCGCTCCCGTGAGGGATGCCTTTTCGAGCTCGGCCTTGCCACCATGGAACTCGCCCACCGACAGGTAGGCGAACGGCTGGCTGCCCAACTTGCGCAGGGTTTTGACGTCGCCCGCGGTCATATGCCCCGGCTCGACCACCGACCAGTCGAACTGCGCCAACTCGGAAATGGGTGGTTGATCGGCGTACCAGAAAACCACGCTGGCGGGTTGCGGTAATGCTGCGGCCTGGACGGTGGGCCCGCTCACGAACAACGCTAAAGCGGCGAGCAGCCGTTTAGCGGCCGCGCGGACACGCGTCCTGCGAAAAACGATTTCCATAACTCACTCTTGAATTGACTGAACCGATACTGCTTGGATGTCGGACAGAAGAACCGGCCGGGTTAGAGGCTGCGGATAAGCTGCGCCAGGCCCTTGCCGATGGCGGTCGGTTCCGGAAGCTTGAAACGCTCGAGCAGGCGATTGTTATTGGCGCGCGAATGGCGAATGTCGCCTTGACGTGGCGCGTGATGAATCACCTTCAACGGGCTGCCGGTAACGGCGCCCAACTCAGCGATCAGGTCGTTGAGGCTGGTGGAACGACTCAGGCCAACGTTCACCGCGCCGGGGCTCGGCTCACTGACTTCCAGGGATTGCACGAGGATGCTCACGAGGTCCTGGACATAGACGAAGTCGCGGGTCTGCGCACCGTCACCGAAAATCGCCACCGACTGCTCGGCCATGGCCAGCTTGGTAAAGATGCTGATCACGCCGGAGTACGGCGATGACGGATCCTGACGCGGGCCGAAGATGTTGAAGAACCGAAAGATCATCGGTTCCAGGCCATGCTCGCGGCGATAGAAATCGAGGTATTGCTCGCTGGCCAGTTTGTCGCTGGCATACGGCGTGAGCGGGGATTTTGGCGTGTCTTCATGAATCGCCGTGCCTTCGCCGTTGTTGCCGTAGATGGCCGCGCTGGACGCGAATACCATGCGCTTGATCCCGGCCTTCACCATGCTTTCACACACGTTGAGGGTGCCGACGAAGTTGCTTTGATGGGTGCTGACCGGATCATCCACCGACGCTTGCACCGAGGCCACCGCCGCCAGGTGAACGACAGCACCGCAATCTCGCATGGCCTGCGCCACGACGGCGCCGTCCGCGACATCTCCGATGACCAGGTTCAGATTGGCATTATCCATCGGTAGATTGCTGACCTTGCCGGTCGACAAATTATCCAGCACGCGAACCTTGTAGCCTTTGCCAAGCAACGCTTCTACGAGGTGCGAGCCAATAAACCCGGCACCGCCAGTCACCAGTATTCGCTCAACAAACATGAAATCTCTCCCTGAACATTAGAGCGGATACGAGTGGTTAAAGTCCGCCGATTCTATGGCGCAAGGCCATCAAAACGCGGCCGATAATGGGAGATCGGATTGGCACTGTCAATACTTTGTCTAACTTATCGCCTAGCGGTATTTTTCCTCTAAAAACGTCACTTATTTGACGACATTTATTAGCTACAAGCTGTCATACAATTGCCACTCCAGACCGTCAAACTACGTCTAGAGCGGAACTCCCACCATTGCTTCAAGCTCTCCACATCGTCGACGTCCAGCCGAGCTTCGCCTCCACGGTGGGGTCATCGCTGGATCGTACCGGGGCGTTGGGAGTAATGCTTTGGGAGCATCATTTCAAGCACACGATTCGATCAGATGAGCTGTAATCAATCTTGGTCGGGTCGTTGAGCGCTGGCGCTCTTGCAGGAAAACAAACATGAACATCTGGATTGCCACCGCCCTTGCGGCCATGATTTCCCTGTCCGCACACGCGGCCACAAAGGTTACACCTCGTGTCGAACGCGTCACTTTCGATAAAGGCGTCGAAGCCGTCGAGTTCAACCAGTCCATCCAGGGCCCGCTCACCGCGCAATACCGTGTGAGCGCGAAGGCAGGCCAGATACTGACCGTCGACCTCAAGCCCTCCAATGCATCGGCTTACTTCAACATCACCGCCAAAGGCGCGGACTATGCGCTGTTCAACGGCTCGATCATGGGCAATCACTTTATGGGGCCGTTGCCCGTCGATGGCCAGTACACGGTTCAGGTGTACCTCATGCGCAATGCTGCACGGCGCAATGAAGTGGCGAACTACAACCTTTCTTTGAACCTCAGCCCCGCTGATGCCACCTATAGCAATCGGCCGTTCGACCAAACCCTGGAATTGCAGGGGATTCGGTTTCATGTAGCGACCGAGGGAATCATTGACAATCGCGTGCTGCGCATTTCGCCTCAAGGGCTGGAGACCGATAATTCAGACATCACACGACCATTGATGGGAAACATCGTCCGGGCAGAGGTGGCGGACCTTGATCGGGATGGTTCGCCAGAGATTTACGTCTTCGCCCGATCACCGGGACGCGGATTGCCAGGTGAGCTCGTGGCGTATTCGGCGAATCGCAAAAAATCGCTTAGCGAGATTTATCTTCCGCCGGTGAGTGAGGACGCAAAAGCAGCGGAGGGCTATCAGGGCGAGGATGAGTTTGCGGTGGTAGAGAACGCGTTGGTGCGGCGGTTTCCGGTTTATGAGAGTGCGGACGCCGGGGCCGGGAGAACGGGGAAGATGCGGCAGATTCAGTACAGGTTGGTGCCTTGGGAGGCGGGGTGGGTTTTGCGGGGGGGTGAGGTTATGGAGTATTGAGGTGCGTCGTGGCAGGCAATCGCCCCCATTAGCTTTGCGCTGAATAGGGCGTTTTCTGAGACATACCGGCCGACATTAGCTAAAAAATCGAGCTCGGCTCAAAATCCTCTCGATCAAAGCTTGATCACTTACAGCATGCTCACCTTGCGGTAGCCGGGTACTCGGCGGAAAGGCAAGTATTTTACCTGAAGTTACAGACAGGCTAGCGTCTAAAGCAGCAGCGACATGGATTGCATGTTTTAAGTCACCGCGACCTGAATTGAACTCGTCACGAGTCTCGAAAGGAAAAGAAAGCTGGTCGTCATTTTTCACAGCTATTCTCCTTGCTTACCGTTGGTCAAAAAAATGGGAGCAGGCCCGTCTTGCAGGCCGCGAGAGTCTAATGCATTCACCGCCAATGCCTCAAGAGTTGGGATAGCCTCCAATGTTATAGCCGTGACGGGCGAAGCTTGCCTGACCTGCATCTGACCTTGCTCGTTTTTCCGACCACCGGGATGGGCCGAAAAAAACTTCAAAAACCTAGACGGCGCAACTCCATCGAAGGGCATTAGCCGCACCTTATCGATATCCCCTTCCCGCTCCGTTATTGAGTCTGCATGAAGCTTTGTCGCAAGACTTTTTCGGTAAGGTTCAAGGAAGTAAACCTCCCGCACACCTGCTGCAACCAAATGTCTAGCACAGGAATGACAAGGATAAGTAGTTACAAATAATTTACCTCCACGAATTTTATTTCCGCTTGACTCTCCAGCACTCAACAACGCATGCATTTCTGCATGAACGGCCCGCGAAAACTCAATTAGACTTTTTAATTGAGAGTCATGGCGAACAAGCTCAAACACTTCGCCACGCAGCTCAGGACTAATCAGCCCTTTTACTAAAAGCTTATCTACCAAAGTATTAGCTATTAAGGTTTTCTCCTCATCATTAAAGCACTTTCCACCATCCATATTCCAACAACGCCTATCATTATCCGATGAGGAGTTCTGATCAGCAGTACCATATAACCCGCCGAATGCTCTAGGTACATCATTCCAGCCAGTGGAAATCAACTCGCCCTCATCACTAGTAATAGCAGCGCCAACTTGACGAGATAAACATGCAGAGTTTCTAGCGGCAGAAAACGCCGCATACATAGCTCGTTCATTGATCGTAGGGGTGACTATCTTCGCACCCAAAAGCAGATCAAGAAACCGACGAACTCGTGCCTGCCTATGTGTATCTGTTGTGGAGTCCACCCGCAAAAAGAAATCCGACTGGGGAAATGTGTCTCCCACCCTCTGGCCATGCGAGACCTCTTCTCCAGAGTCTCGGTCTATGAGTTTGTGAATGTCGTCACCAGGTCCCTTTCGGCGCTCCAACCTTTCTATTCTAAGTTCAATAGGAGAGTAAACCCCCACAACCTGTAACATGTCGCCATAAACTGAGCGTAACAGACGTAGCTCATCAACATGCTTTATGGAGTCGATGACATGACAGCATCGGCGAGTAGCTCTTGGCAGCAATATATCTCCGTCAGGGACCTCATCAAAAAGACCTTTTTGTTGAATATCATTAGAAACTTGTACTCTCTCTCGAGACAAAGTAATTTTTCTTATAGCCAAGCGAGCAAGAATTGCGTTCCCGTATCGCTCTCTCAGGTCATTACCCGCCTCTATTAGTTTGACTATAGACTTTTCGCTCTGCAGATTAGTTTTTTCTCGTATCTCATCACTCAGGGTGATTATTACAACATCATCATAATTATAATCTGCCCCTTCCAGCAGTTCCTTAAACGTTTTGGCCACCTCATGCAGTGGCGTGCCCATGGGACCACATAGAGCAATGACAATCTCCGCCGTCAACGTTTTATCAATTGCCGCCTGATCGTCAAACTCCCCAATTTGAATTCGCCCTCCTAGGGTGGGTACAGACGCGAGTTTTGTATTAGCCATTCATAACCCCATTATTTTAAAGAAGGTATAGCCCAGCGAATCAACCATCGATGATCTTGTGCTTCAGCAAACCGAATGCGGCAAAAGACAATTCGAAAAACGCAGCACTGCAGGGCAGAGCTAACAATTGACTACACGCTGTACTGAGCTGATTTGCAAACTTTGGCCCGTCCACTTCCTCACGGTCAACCGCCAGAATCTGTAGGAATTGAACCTTGGGAGCGTAATTCGTTTCTGACAGAGCAGCTTTCGGAACTCAAAACCTTCGCAAGACCTAGCGAACGCTTTAACTTGTAAGAACGTAGTCCTCGTCCTAGGAAACTTCCCGCAACTCGTATCGGCTTTCATGAACTGGCGGAAGGTGTTCCGCATCGATAGCCTTCAGGTGTCGCTGCAAATCAGCGATCGGCTTTGACAGGCTGAAGAACCGCAAGCTTTCACTCCTCCGGATAAAACGGCATCCTTTCACGTGTGCAGTTTCGTTCTGGTGGCTGTGCGTGGGGCATCTTCGGATGCACTGGATGCTTGCGTTTCCGGTCTGTCAACCCGCGTACAGCCGCCACCCAATCCTGTTTGACAGCAGGGGACTGGCAGCTTCCACCAACGCAAGGAGTTCCATCGTGAAAAAGATCACCCCAAATCCGCCCGAATCTGCGGCACTTTCAGATGCTGACGCGCCCGATTTAAGCCAACTCTCCGAAACCACCGAACGAACCATCAGCGCCCGCCTCCGCAACCCAAATCACCCCGATCCCATCAGCCACGTCTTCACCCTCCTCCCCGACGTCGACACGCCAACCCTGCTCGCTCATGCCTGCGAAACCCTCGCCTCACTCAACGTCATGACCACCGACCTGGCCTGCGATCTAGAAGGCTCGCGCCGCACTACGCTGGTATCCGGTCAAGGGCAGTAAAGCCATTGTTCTCGACCCATCTAGAAATTTTGGTAAACCAGTTCTCTCTGATGAAGGAATCGATACCGCTGCAATTTTCAACGCCTACCAAGCGGAGAGGAAAGATCTTGCACGTGTGGCCCGTCTCTATGAGATTCCTCCGGCCGCAGTTGAAGAGGCGGTCAGATTCGAGCAAAGAAACTCGGTTTAAACCTCTTCTCGCTTCAAAAATTTGACGCCCTGGCAACCGCCGCGCCTTTACATCATCTAGCTACCCGTCGTCTTTCGGCTCTCCTTCTACAATCAATCCGCAAACACCTCAAAAACCCACCAAACGGCCCCCCCATGACCACCCTCAAAGCCCGCTTGAAGCAAGGCAAGGACGCTCGCAAGAACTGCCCCCGCAACGCTCAAGCGTCTACGGGAAAAACTAACCGCGACCCACTCCCGCTGATCAAAGCGTCCAGCGAAGGCCGAATCAAATCCCTGATCGAACTCCGCTACGGCCGCATGCTCGTCTCCCCTTTCACCTTCTATCGCGGCACCGCGCTTTTGCAGGCCCACGACCTGGCCACCACGCCGAACATGGGCCTGACGTCGCCGATCTGCGGCGATTGCCACCTGATGAACTTCGGCGGTTTCGCCACGCCCGAACGCAATCTGTTGTTTGGTGTCCACGACTTCGACGAGGTCCATCCCGGCCCTTGGGAGTGGGATGTTAAACGGCTGGTGGCGAGTATCGTGGTGGCCGCCCGCGATCTGCGTCATGGCGAAACGGTCGAAGAAGCGGTTTGCCGCGAAGTGGTCGCCGCCTATGAAGAAACCATGCTCGAGTGCGCCGAACAAAGCTCGCTGGAAACCTGGTACGAGTCCATCCGTTACGACGACTTGCGCAAGCAGGCGAACAAAAAAACGCTCGAGCATATCGAGCGTGCCATCGAAAAAGCCGAGGGCCGCTCCCACGCCGAACTGCTGCCGAAAATCAGCGAGCGTGACGCCCATGGCCATCTGATTATTCGCGATGACCTGCCGGAAATTTTCCACCTGCATAAAAAAACCACATTGCTGGATGCCGACGATGACTGGCTGCGCCACTCGGATTGGCGGCCGATCTACGACGCCTTCATGCGCGAGTATCCAGGCACGCTGCAGGCTGACCGTCGAGCGTTGTTTTCACGTTTCCACGTTCAGGACATGGCGTTCAAAGTGGTGGGCGTCGGCAGTGTTGGCACCCGTTGCCTGGTGACCTTGCTGACTGACGATCAGGAGTTCCCGCTGTTCCTGCAATTCAAGGAAGCACGGCGTTCGGTGCTGGCCGACTACGCGAAGACAAAATCAACATTGCGGCATAACGGTCAGCGGGTGGTCGAGGGTCAACGATTGATGCAGTCGGCCAGTGACCTGTTTCTCGGCTGGACCACCGGCCCCAGTGGTCGACACTTCTACGTGCGGCAGTTGCGCGACATGAAAATCTCGGCAGAGCTTGAAACCTTCGATGCGGACACCTTCGCCGAGTATGGTCGCGTCTGTGGTCGCGCCCTCGCCCGCGCACATGCCAAGTCGTCCGGGCAGGCCGCGCAGATCAGCGGCTACATTGGCAAGAGCGATGCACTGGCCGACGCGCTGTTCAAGTATGCGAAAAACTATGCCGCACAGAATGAGCGCGACTTCGAACGCTTCCAGCAGGCCTGCCGCAAGGGCCGGTTGCAGGCACGCTCGGAGGCAGATTTCGCCGCGGACCATTTACCATAGCCCCATACTCTCCTCCTGCTGCCTTACCCAACCGAAGGCTGGCAAACGGCTGCGGGGTACGCGTATTCAGTCACCACTGATGCCGATGGCGGCGTCACTGGCAAAGTAAAACCGGCAACGACCTGCATACCTTCAGCCAAGGCAGCTACGCTATCGCCAATCTTCTGGCACGCTATGACATCAGCCGCAACCTGAGTACTTCGGTGAACCTCAATAACGTGTTCGATCGCGAGTACTACAGCTCACCCGCCCTTTTCGCCAATTACGGGGCCCCGCGCAAGGTCATGACCAACTTCAAGTACAACTTCTGACGCCACAGAAACGCAGAGGGCCAAGCGCACCGGGCTATAGGTGCACCGCGCAGATGAATTTTTCTTCACCCCACCGGCCCTCTCCAACCGGTACATTGCGCTCGCTCATTCAAGAAACTACAGTTTGCCCGCCCTCCCGCGGGCTTTTTTTTGTCTGCTTTTTGCCCCGATTGACGCAAATCACTCCCTATGACGCCATAGGGTGTACCATCAAAGGCTGTCCATCAGATATCAGTTAGCCATGTCCACGCTTAGCGAAGAGAGCCGTCAGATCGTAGCTTCTCTGACGCACCGCGTTGGCCCCAACGCTGACATTGCAAAGACCGCCCACGCGATCGTTTCAACCTTGCGGGCCATGGACGCAGCCCTCACGCCCATCATCGGCCATCAAGGGGTTGTCGCGCTTTATCGCCGCAGCCTGCACCTGTGCGCCTCCACTCATTCGCGTTTGGCCGACACCTGCGACAGAGTGCCGGCCGGCATGGACCTGACAGCCCTCACATCATTACTCGTTGAGCAAAGCGAAGCCGATGCGCTGTTTTTCGGCGAAGTGCTGCTAACCACTTTTTACGAGCTGCTGACCACGCTGATTGGGCCCTTGCTCACCGCACGTTTACTTCGTGACGTGTGGGAACCTTCTTTGAGCGACACCCCTTCGCAGGAAAATTCGCCATGAGCACCAAAGTGACTATCAACCGACTGGCTACCGGCGTGCCAGGAATGGACGAGGTGCTGGGCGGAGGTTTGCCGGAGTTTTCGTTCAACCTGATCGCCGGTCCTCCCGGCTGCGGCAAGACTACCCTGGCGCATCAGATGATGTTCGCCCTGGCGACGCCTGAGCGTCCGGCGCTGTTCTTTACCGTGCTGGGCGAGCCGCCGCTGAAGATGCTGCGCTATCAGCAACAGTTCGATTTTTTCGACAGCGAAGCGATCAACCATTCGATTCGCTATATCAACCTGGCCGACGACACCCTGGCCGGTAATCTGGACGAAGTGCTGCGACGTATCGTCAGCGAGGTCGAGACTCACTCCCCGGCGCTGGTATTCGTCGACTCGTTCCGCTCCGTGGTGCTGGCGAGCCAGACTCAGGACAACCCCAACAACAATCTGCCGCAGTTCGTTCAGCATCTGGGCATGTTGATGACCACCTGGCAGGCAACGACCTTCCTGATTGGCGAGTATTTCACCGAAACCGACACCAACCCGATTTTCACCGTGGCCGATGGCCTGATCTGGCTGCGCCAGAGCGTTCAGCGCAATTCCATGGTGCGCAAGATGGAAATCATGAAGATGCGCGGCCAGCCAACATTGCCAGGACTGCACACCTTCCGCATCGCCACCTCAGGGATCAAGGTGTTTGCGCCAGCGACGTTCGACGCGGTTGAAGCACCGCTGGAGTTCCCGATCAAGCGCCTGAAAATGGGCGTGCCGCAACTCGATGAGATGCTCGGCGGAGGCCTGCCTCGTGGCTATTCCTTGCTGGTGGCCGGACCGTCAGGTTCGGGCAAAAGCATTCTGGCGGCGACATTCCTCGCCGAGGGCGCGCGCAATGGCGAAACCGGCGTGATCGCGGTGTTCGAACAACGGCCTAGTCACTCCCAGAACACGACCCTTGCGGACCTGATTAAGAATGGACAGATCGGTCTGGTGGACAGCCGTGCACCAGATCTGTCCATCGACGAAGTCGTGCAGTTGCTGTTGAGCGAGATCGCCCGATTGAAAGCGACCCGCGTGGTCATTGATTCGCTGTCCGGGTTCGAACTGGCGCTGGCGCCGACCTTCCGCGAAGACTTTCGTGAGTCGCTGTCGCGCATGGTCACGGCTCTGACCAGTGCCGGGGTCAGTGTATTGATGACCTCGGAGCTGGAAGACCGCTACACCGATTTGCGTTTCAGCCCTTACGGAACTGCTTTTCTTACCGACGCGATCATCGTTCAGCGCTACATTGAAGTGCAGAGTCGCTTGTTGCGCATCATGGCCGTGGTCAAGTTGCGGGCCAGCACCCACTCCGATGAGTTGAGGCTTTACAGCATCGACGATAAAGGCCTGCAGGTCGGTGAAATGTTGCCGGATCAGGAAGGTTTGCTCGGAGGCCGGCCCACCCGGCAGCGTTTGGGCAAAGACAATGGATGAGCAAAAAACATGAATGAGGCCAATGGCAAGAACGAGCAAGCGATGGCCACTGCCGCTCGCGAACTGTTCCTGCTCGGCCAGAAAACCGTCGAAGCGCGCGCGGTCCTGGCGGCGCTGAACAAGGAACTGAGCGAGGCCAACACCCAGCTCACCGATCACCAGCAGATTGACCAACTGATCGAGGCCAATCAGCAATTGGTCCTGGCGATTCTGTTGGCGCAGTCAGATGCAGAAAAACCAAAGCGCACGCAGGAAGAACAGCGACTGTTCCTGGAGATGCGTGAAGCCAACGCGCAATTGGTGATCGCTGCCCTGAGCGCGCAAGACCTGCAAGCATCCGCCGAACACACTCTGGAACAACAACGAAACATTCTTACCCTGGTGGCCCACGAACTGCGCAATCCGCTAACGCCCATCAGCATGATCGCCGGGCGTCTGGTGCGCGTGCCCAGTGAGGAACTGCCGCGTATGCAGGCGCTGATCGAAGGTCAGGTGCAGCACATGTCGCGGCTGGTGGAAGATTTACTCGATGTATCCCGCGCCAGCACCGGCAAGTTGCGCCTCGACTGCCGCATCGTCGACATGGCGCAGATCATTCAGGACGCCATCGCCGTGTGCAGCCCGGTGATGATCGCTCAGCACCTGCATTTCACGGCTGAGTTGCCCAAATGTGCATTGGCGGTGAACGGCGATCCGGTGCGACTCACGCAGATTCTCGGCAACCTGCTGGGCAATGCGGCCAAGTACACGCCATCGGGCGGTACTGTCACGCTGTTGGTCAGCGCTGAAGCCAACGTGCTTGAGATGAGTATTTGCGATGACGGCATCGGTATTTCCGCCAAAGCGCTGCCCTTTATCTTCGACCCTTTTGTTCAGGACGTTCACGCCGTCGGCTTTAATGGCGCGGGCCTCGGCATTGGCCTGACGGTCGTTCGCGAGCTGGTCGAAGCCCATGGTGGCACGGTGATCGGCCTGAGCGACGGCGACAGCAAAGGCAGCACCTTCATCGTGACGTTGCCGCTGGAGGTTTGAGTTTTTCCGCTGGCCACGCGATGCTTGCGCGACGATCCCCACGAACCGGAGCGCCCAATGCCGCTGTTGTCCCTGCCCTGTAAACGCTTGACGCTGGCGGTGCTCGACCCTGAACAGGCCGCACTGGAAAGCGATTTCTACCGGCGCAACCAAAGGCATCTCGCCCGGTGGTCGCCGATTCGCTCCACCGATTACCACAGCCCTGAAAACATCCGTCCGCGCCTTGAAGTGCAAGCGAGTGCGTTCGAGGCTGGCCTGGCGGTGCATTTCGCGCTGCTGGACCCGGACAACGGCCAGATGATCGGCGCCTGCAACTTCAGCGGCATCACTCGCGGAGCGTTTCAGGCGTGTTATCTCGGGTACCACATCGACGAATCCCGTCAGGGCCAGGGCTTGATGCAGGAAGCACTGGAAGCAGGCATCGGCTACATGTTCGATGAGCAGAAACTGCACCGGATCATGGCCAATTACATCCCCGGCAATGAACGCAGTGCGCGGCTGCTGGAGCGTCTGGGATTTGAACGTGAGGGCTACGCCAAGGCCTACCTGAGTATCGCCGGGCGCTGGCAGGATCACGTGTTGACCGCGTTGATCAATGATCGCTTTGAAGCCCCGGAACAGCGCTGGTCCAGACGCCTCTCGTAATACTTCGCGGCCGTTCACAATTCATTAAGCATTCGCCCCGTATGCTCGGGCCTCCCGGTCCACCCGCTGGGTAGCCAGAAGCCTATGTCGCGCCCTGCCACTTCCCTGCTTCTGCTGACCGCCCTGCTGTTTTTCTTTGCCTTGGGCAATCATTAACTGCAAGGTTCCACGGAGGCCCGGGTGTGAGCTGAAACCGAACCGCCCGCGCCATTGAAAGTGCTCAAGACCATGAAGGTGGGGCGTCAGGCTTACTACTTTGTAAACCAGTAAGAGGCTCAGCGGTTGGCACTTCAGCCTTTTGCAGCACCGGCATCTCCAGCCGCGCTCTTCCATAGAATGCCAACGCCGTCAGCAAACAGGCCAGCCACACGAAGATCCCGGCCCAGAAAGTGTGGGACATGTAGTGCCAGCCTTGCAGGACACGTGTCGTGCCGTAGACGAACCCAAGCAGCAACGCGCCGTACATCAGCGCCTTGGAGTAGCGCCAGCAGTAGCGGCGAGCCACGAAGTACAGCGCGAGCATGGTGAAGCCGCCGGAAGCAAGGCCACCCGGCCAGCAACGGCCATCACCGGCTTCCCTGAACAACTGGAAGTTGTTGTACCACTCCACGTGGGCCAATTTCCCACCGTAGAGGGTCGTTTCAATCGGGCAATACACGCTGGTGTGCGCCTTGAGGAAATGGATCACGCCGGTGCAAATGGCAAATGCGAAGACGACGAACAGAAAATCCCGACGATGCTCATAAGCAAATCGCAGCACAGGTGCCGCCTTGCTCCGCTCCAGAAAACTACCGAGGCGC
Source organism: Pseudomonas sp. NPDC099000 (assembly GCF_044759925.1). Lineage (NCBI taxonomy): Bacteria > Pseudomonadati > Pseudomonadota > Gammaproteobacteria > Pseudomonadales > Pseudomonadaceae > Pseudomonas > Pseudomonas sp. NPDC099000. Next base: position 61,579 of record NZ_JBIWAF010000017.1, on the reverse strand, counting down.
GGATGCTTTGAGCTGTTGATCAGCGGCCAGACAAACGACAGCATTGCGCCGATCAAGGCAATCTCGGCGGTCCAGTTGGGAATGATGCGCGCCCACTTGTGGGTGAGCTTTTCAAAGAAGTGAACCTTGTCGAGCGGAAAGATCTGGGCGACCGGATCAAACAGAAGATTACTGAAGGCGATGTCGATTTGGGTCATGTCGAACATCAGGAAAACCACGGCCGCGCAGGCCAGCGGAATACCGAAGTTCGCCCAGTAGAAGCGGTTGCGGGAAGAAGTCAGCATCGTATGTCCAGATCCAGAGGAAAAACTCATTCGGTGGTCACCGAGCGCCAGTCGGAAGCTTCAATGAAACCGAGCATGCGCGGCGCTTGAGAAGTTTGGGCGGAGATAAACAACGAGGCGCCGTAACCGAACGTGGAGGTCGACAACTTGAGGTCTTTTTCGAGTTGCGCCATGCATTCGCTGTGGGTCACCAGAATCAGATTGCGACCCGCAACTTTATGCGCCAGGGCATCACGCAGCATCGTGCCCCTACAGCTGATCAGCCAGTCTTCGCCCACACCGACCTTGTTGAACATGTAGCTGGCTGTCTGTGAGGTACGAACCATCGGGCTGTTGTAGATATCGGTCTTGTCCAACCCCAATTGTTCGAACCGCGCACCGACACTGACCGCGACGCTGCGCGAACGATCGGTAATCCCATCGTTGCCGCTCAGGCACGCGGCATTCGAGTGATCACAGCGCTCGACATGGCGTATCAGCACAATCACATCGCCTTTGGCCCAGCCGGCGGCCAACGCTCGTGCGCCCGCCACATTGCCATGCGCCAGGTCCGGTACGGCGGCTGGCTGCAACAGCCATAGGGTCAATGGAATCACCAGCAGCGCCGAGGCCAGCACCACGGCAGTGTTTCGATAGCGGGTCAAACGGCTCAGGTTAATTGAGCGTTTTATCCCGAACAGACTCAGTCTCAATTCCACATCAAGCCGCCTCGCCGGCATGCACCATTGTCATTCGATGCCGCGAGGGTAGAGAGGCGAGCGTCGGCGGCCGGTGAAACCCATGTGAAAAAAAGCTTAAGCCCACCTACAAAAACCTTGTTACAGAATCCGTCCGACAAAATCCTTTCAGCTCTCGCGATTGCTGCCGATACAGACCTGCTACCTACCCTTGCTGGCACCTAAAAACAACAATCTTCCAGCCAACCGACGATCGAAAGCGCAACGTTCCTGGAGGAATTTGATGAATAGCTGGTTCGGCAACATCAGCGTGAACATGAAACTGGGCCTGGGGTTCGGCCTGGTCCTGGCACTGACCTGCGTACTGGCCCTGACTGGCTGGACGAGCCTGGGCGGGTTGATTGACCGCAGCAACTGGATGAGCGACATCACCCAGCTCAACTCCGGCCTGACCAAGCTTCGCGTGGTGCGCCTGCAATACATGCTGACCAACGGCGATGAAACCGCCGCCCAGAACGTACAGACCACCCTTGACGCCTTTTCCGCTCAGCAACAATCGCTGTTGTCGAAGTTCAAGAGCCCGGAAAACCTCAAGCTGCTCAAAGAGCAAGGCACCTACATCGATGCCTATAAGACGTCGCTGAATAAAATGCGCAGCGCTTACCGAACCGGTAACAGCGCCCGCGACGCCATGGGCGTCAATGCTGAAACGGCCAGCACACTGATCGAAGCCATCAGCACCCGCGTGCAGCAAATGCCCCTGAGCGACCAGCGTTTCGAACAGTTCCAGGCCGTCACCGCCGCCAAGGAAGCCTTCATCCTGGCCCGCTACGAAGTGCGCGGCTACACCGCCACCACCAATGCCGAGACCGAGCAAAAAGCCGTCGTCCAACTGGATTCAGCGATTGCCAGCCTGAAACCACTCAACGTGCAGTTTGCCGACACCCAGCAAGACGCCCTGCGTCAGCTGGAAACCGCACTTGGCAATTACCGCAGCGCGTTGACCGCCTATAAAGCCGCCAACACCGATGCCGTGCAGGCCCGCAAGGAAATGACCGACCAGGGCGCCGCGATCGTGACCCTGAGCGATCAGTTGTATCAGATACAGCTCGATCGCCGTGACGCCGAAAGCGCCCAGGCGCGCACGCTGCAGTTGATCAGCACATTGCTGGCGTTGTTGGTGGGCATCATTGCTGCCGTGATCATCACTCGTCAGATCACCGGCCCATTGCGCGACACCTTGGCCGTGGTTGAACGCATCGCCAGCGGCGACCTGTCCCAGGACGTCAAAGTGACTCGCCGCGACGAACTCGGCGTGTTGCAGCAAGGCATCGCGCGCATGGGCGTGACCCTGCGCGACTTGATCAGCGGCATCCGCGATGGCGTCACCCAGATCGCCAGCGCCGCTGAAGAGTTGTCGGCCGTCACCGAGCAAACCAGCGCCGGCGTCAACAGCCAGAAGATCGAGACCGATCAGGTGGCCACCGCCATGCACGAGATGACCGCCACCGTGCAGGAAGTCGCGCGCAACGCCGAAGAAGCCTCCCAGGCCGCAGCCGCCGCTGACGGCGAAGCCCGCGAAGGCGACAAAGTGGTCAACGAAGCCATCGCCCAGATCGAACGTCTGGCCAGCGAAGTGGCGCGTTCCACCGAAGCCATGAGCGTGTTGCAACAGGAAAGCGACAAGATCGGCAGCGTCATGGACGTGATCAAGGCTGTCGCCGAACAGACCAACCTGCTGGCCCTCAACGCCGCGATCGAAGCCGCGCGTGCCGGTGAAGCCGGTCGTGGTTTTGCCGTGGTCGCCGACGAAGTGCGTGGCCTGGCCCAGCGCACACAGAAATCCACCGAAGAAATCGAAGGCCTGGTGGCCGGCCTGCAGAATGGCACTCAACAAGTGTCGAACGTGATGAACAACAGCCGCGCCCTGACCGACAGCAGCGTCGCCCTGACCCGCAAGGCTGGCGTGTCGCTGGAAAACATCACCCGCACGGTGTCCAACATCCAGTCGATGAACCAGCAGATCGCTGCCGCTGCCGAGCAACAAAGCGCCGTGGCCGAAGAAATCAGCCGCAGCATCATCAACGTGCGCGACGTGTCGGAACAGACCGCCGCCGCCAGCGACGAAACCGCGGCGTCCAGTGTTGAACTGGCGCGGTTGGGGAATCAGTTGCAGATGATGGTGAGTCATTTCAGGGTGTAATGCCGCGATCCTGACCCTCCAGTGCCTTTCTGGCGGGTCAGGGGTTTATCGGCCAATTCCATTACCTCCCTTCAAAATCCTACGGCCTTCCGGCCCCTCTTCCGTTGCCCAGCGACGAAACTTCCAGCCTTCTCTGAACGGAAGAGCTGACAGCGTCCCCGCCTCCTAAGACGTAATGTCGACATCTCCACTCATTGGAGGCTCATCGACATGGTCGATAATTCCGTCGTCAGCACACCTGCCGATAACACAAAAAAATCCCTGCTCGATACGTTGATCGAGGCCTACGCCCCGGACGGCAAATCAAAAGAATGGGCGGAGCTACTCAAGGCAGCACCGGCAATCACCTCGGTGTTCGACATCACCGTGATGACCAAAGCGGCATTCAAGGGTCGTCTGGACACCGCGATCAATGGTGACGAGAGCCTCAAAACGCACGGAGCCAGCATCGACACCGGGGCGCTTTACAAAGACGCCAAATGTTACGCCGCCCAGATCAGCCACCTTTACCGGGAACAGCGGACGTCGGACGGAACGGCGCAGGACCAGTGGCATCCGTTAGGCATTCGCGCCGTCGAAAAACAGGGCCCTACCTACACCCATCTGTTCAAAGAAAACTGGGACGACGCTTGCAAGAACGATTCGATCGCCGCCATCGATTCACCGGTCGCCTACCTTCGAGCGTTGTACCGGTTTGCCTTGCAACTGGAATCCAGCGCGTCGTCATCAGCGAAAGAAAAAGCCAACCGGATCACGCTGGGAAAACGCCGACCGGATCTCGCTGATCTGTCGATTGATCAGCAAAGCACCTTCACCGCGCAACCGATGCTCGGCATCGTCAATGCGATCCTGGACCAGAATATTCAGGACGCACTGAAAACCACCGACGACAAAGACAAATCGACCTATGACGTTCTGGCGCAGCGGTATTACCCCTTTGCCCTTCCTTACGAGTTTTTCCATCATCAGTGCCTGCTGGGATTGGGCGCGAACAAACCGATGCTCGGAGAACTGAATTACCTCGTCAGTGAATACCTCCCGCTCACGCAAAACTACGGACTCCTATTTGGCAAGGTGCAGAACTCTTCCTCTGATCAGGCTCAGAGGCTGATGTCCGGATTGAGCCCGAATCAGCAAGCGCTGCTGACAGAACTGCCATGGACCCAAAAGCTCCTGGCAGACGCGGCGCTCGCCAGACTCCCCCTCGAAGAACAGCGCACGCAAAAAGACAATTACTGGGAAAAGATCTACGGCACGGCATCAGTTTCCGACCTGAAAAAAATACAATCCTTCCTAGAGCGAACCGAACTTAAAGCCGAGCAACTGGAGGCATTGCTGGCGCAAGGCAAACACGCACCCCACACCTCTGCGCATTACTTATTGTCGGCGCCCTACTCTCAGCCCTATGGCGCCCGTTACGTAAACGGTCCGCTCGCGACCACTGAAAAAAGCATGTCACTGGGCATAGAGAAAAGCCCGGCGGAAATCACCAATGCGACCGAGGACCAGCTAGAACGCCTGCATCGCATGATTCGTCTCCAGCGTTGGCTCGACATGCCTTTCACTGATCTGGACAGCCTGCTGTGCAGCGCATTTGAATCGAAACGGCCACGCAATGCCCAGATGCAACTTGACTGCCATGCCATCCAGGCCCTCGGTGTTTATGGTTACCTGAATCGCAAGTACTCGATCACGGCTGAAGAGTTCGCCGCCTTGCTGCACCAGCTAACCCCCTGCGCGAACGGTGATAACACCGCCCTGCTCGACAAGGTGTTCAATCAGTCCCGGGTTTTCGACACACCGCTGAAGCTCGATGGCCGCGCCTTTCAGGCGGACAATTCGGACCCCGCCTCTCACACCATTCTCCAACACTTGAGCATCAGCCTTGGCTTGCCTCTGACAGATGAGTCGCTGTTGCTGGTCGTCAAAAACACGCAGAAACACCTGGGTTCACTGAAGTGTGATTTGCGCACGCTGTCATCCATTTATCGCCAGGCACGCATCGCTCGAATGTTCGGCGTGTCGATCAGCGAAAGTTCGACGTTGGCGAACTTGTTGGGAGGGGAAAGCATTTCCAGGTGCCTGGCAACCGGTGACACCGGCAGACGGATACTTCGGATAAGGGGCCAAAAGAGAGATCAGTATTTCGAGTTTGTCGCACATTTTCAGCTTCCCGAACGAGATGGCCCGGGCGAAGCCACCTTGCTTGCCGGCTCGAGCCTGCAGACTAATACATCATGGTTCGCCGAAGCCGCGTCCGACAAAAGACTTGATCTGAGATTTACCAAAGAGCCAGACGAAATGGATGAGCCATGGATCTACATCGACCAGATTCCAACCATTGGCTCGACGTGTGTCATTTCAATGGAGGGCCAGAACATCAAATGGAATGGCGCTGGTTTCGATAAACTTACCCTCCGGCAAACTTCCAGTCTGACATTGCAATCATTTCAATCTGAAAAGTTCCTGACTTCGATGGGCTCTTGGTCTGGTGACATAGATGAAATCGCCCTGAGTCATGAAGCCCCTCAGGGAGTATCTGCATTCAACTTCCTGGACCTCCTGATGCAACTGGACTGGATAACCGGCTGGATCAAAGAGTCCGCCTACGACATCCCCATGTTGCAACGTGTCCTTGAATTGCAATCCAGCACCGATTATCCGTTGGGGGATTTGCAGCAGTACCTCACCAAACTCAGGGCCGACACACCCGAGCGCGCGGTCACCGCACAAGAGTGGGCGGCGCTGGCACTGCCGAGACAGGTTGATTGGCGGGAGAAGCTGGCCAGAACCCTGCTTGATGACAAAGGGCTGGTCAAAAATTTCGCCCCCACGATCAAAGACGATGTACCGCGGAAGTTGACCGCCGCACTGAATCAAGTAGTCGATGACGCCACCCTCAAACTGGACGAGGATCCCGAAAACAACCGGAAGCTCAAAGACGAGTGCAAACAGAAACTCAAGAAGCTTCTCTTGCTGGCCCATGATCGTCAGCAGCATCTGATCGAAGCGTTTCTGCAGGAAACTTTCCTCCTGCCCATGAACTGCGCCAAAGACGTGGTGATATGGGCGAACACCTCAGTCCATCAGATTCTCACCGCAGCCCTGGACTCAAAAGACTCGCATCAGCTTGCGCGCACATTGCATCCACTTCTGCGCCACACCGAAGCGGCTGTCCGGTTGCAGTTGAGCAACAAGGCATTGCGGGCACTGCTGAGCACTGCCCGCTGGCTGGACACACCGGATGGTCAGCTCAGGTTGTCGTTCAAAACCTTGTACCTGTTCGATCGCTTCAACCACTTCATGAGCACGTATCAGCAGCCGGAAGAAAACCTGTTGAGCTATCTCGAATTCGCCAATTTCTATGATCGCGAGGCAGACGTGGTCAACGAACGCCTGGCCCAGTTACTGAACTGGACAACGGTTGAAGTCACGGTGCTCACCTCGCAGTGGCAGTTCAAGAAGGCCCAGACAATAAAGGACATCGATTGGGTCATGCGCTGTCACAGCGCCTGCAAAGCCACCGGGCTTGGCACGACCGCGCTGCTCGGTGCTGCGGCACTCGACAACAACAGCTCGCCAGCCCAATGGAAGACAGTCGGTGAAGCCATCATGGCGGCCAGTCACTAAACCCAATACATGCTCAAGGAACGAACATGTCTGTTGCTATTGAAAAACAACTTAACGAAAGCCTGCGGGATGCGCAGCTGGGGCTTTATCTGGCTGCGATTGTTCCGCAAGACCAGACGCTGAAAGCCTTGAAGATCGAAAATCATCTCAAGACGGCCGATGACCTTTACCACTATTGGTTGCTCGATGTACTGGTCAGCCAGGACGTACCGACCAGCCCGGTGGCCTGTGCCATTGCCAGCCTTCAGCAATACATCAACAGCATTCTGGCCAACATGGAGCCGGGTTATCACACCGCGCAGATTCCAACTGAGCAAGTCGACACCTGGCGCACCGTCATGCATCACTACCAGGCGTGGGCGGCCAATCAGCGTCTTTACTATTTCCCGGCGGCCTACCTTGATCCGACGTTGCGCAAGACCCGAACCGCAAGCTTCGAGCAACTGGAAAATGACCTCAACCGCAACCAGCTCACGGCCGAGTCCGTGCAAACGGCGGTGCTGGCTTATCTGACCAGGCTGGAAGAAGTGGCCAACCTGCAAATCATCAACGGCTACATCGATGGCAGCGATTTCACCAACAGTACTTATTACTTCATTGCCAAATCCCGTGCTGCCAACACGTGGTATTGGCGTTCGCTGGACATGGCCTGTCGCCCCTTCGTGCCCGGCTCCCGGACTGCCAGATATGATGCTCCGGAACCGCAAGCGTGGTCCGACTGGCACTGCATCAATCTGCCGGTTTCAGACAGCGCCATTGAACACACCATTCGCCCGGTCATGTTCAACAAGCGCTTGTATGTGATCTGGGCTGAATGCATCTATCAGGATCAGGCGAGCAAAGAAGATAACAAGAACAAAACTTTCCCCTTGTTTCGCCTGAATATGTGTTTCAAAAAATATGACGGGAGCTGGAGTACGCCGCAGACGTGTGTGGAGGGTTACTGTTCGGACGACTCGATTGAAGGCATGAACCTGGAGAGACTGAAAGAGTACACACGAACCGTTACCGCCATCGATCAATCGTCTTCCTCACTCTGCATTGCGTTACATCTCGGTGAGTTTGAACGCGAGAATTTGAGTCTTCCATTTGTTGATTTCTGCATGTCGGTCGTTATCGATAAGGATGCCTTGATCACGTCAAAAGTCATTCCACGCAGTAAATTGGACATCGAGCAAGACAGCACCCTGATCAAGTTTTTCGAGTGTTGGCCTTATTCCAAGGGAAAAATGCTTCAGTTCAGTTACCTATCAGGTTCACCGACAGCTCCCAGTATCGAATCCCGTCTGGACAAAGCTTTAGGTACAACAGAATTCATCGACTTTTCAAAGTCCGAAATAAAAAACAGCGAGGTCCAGAAAGCCCCGCCTCGCCAACCCATCCGAATGAACATCACCTTCGCCAGGCACCTGATCGAGCGCGCAGAAGACAGCATGGACACCTTGCTGAGCTGGTCCTCCCAGCACCTGAAAGAGCCTCCCTTCGAGAGCGGCAAATCGTCTGAGCAACTGGACTTCTACGGCGCCTACGGTCGCTACTTCGTCGAGTTGTTCCTCTACCTGCCCTGGCTGGTGGCACACCGTTTTAACCAGGAGCGCCAGTACGGCGAAGCTGAACGCTGGTTGCAGTACCTGTTCAATCCCGCCCGAAAAGCCGTCGGTGGCGGCGATCATGACTACTGGAACGCGGTGCCACTGATCACCGGCACACCCAAGCCCGGCCAACCCAGCTACGCCCTCCAGGGACCACAGGATCCGCACCAGATTGCACTGAGTCATCCCGTGCACTTTCGCAAAGCCCTGTACATGCTCTACCTCGATATTCTGCTCAATCGCGGCGACACCGCTTACCGCCAGTTGACTCCCGACAGCCTGACTGACGCGAAGCTCTGGTATCTGCGCGCCCAGGATTTGTTGGGCCCGCGACCGGATATCAGGCAAACCGATCTGTGGGCAACACTGACGTTGAAAGCATTCAGCGAGGAGCCCAATGCAAAACTGCGTGCGTTCGAGAAAAAACTGGGTGAAGACGGCAAGCATGTACCGACTGACCCTAAGTTGGCGCCTCAAGCGTGTGTTCGCCCTTACGTCCACTCACATTCTGCCCACGCGATCGACGCACCGCATTCACGTTTGCCCTTCAACCCCGTGTTGCTGCCACGCTGGGAAAAGCTCGAAAGCCGCCTGCACAACCTGCGGCATAACCTCGACATTGTGGGTCGCCCCCTGAGGCTTGCGCTCTTCGCGGCTCCCGCTGCTGCGAGTAAACAGCTCGGCGCCAATCCTTCTCGCGCTGCGGAGCCTGGCCTGGCCCAGCGTCTGGGCACCGAGATCCCGCCTTACCGTTTCAGTGCCCTGCATGCCCACGCCATGAGTGCGGTAGACACCGTGATTCAGTTCGGCGAAACGCTGATGTCGTTCATCGAACGCAGCGAACAAGCCAGCTACCAGGAACTTCAGCAACAGCACATCTGGGATATCGCTACCGTGGCGGTCGACTTGCAGACCCAGGCCCTGAAGATCGATCAGAAAACCCGGGAAGCGTTACTGGCCAGTAAAGCCATCGTCGAAAACCGCCGTGATTACTACAGTCAGCGGGTCAATGAGGTCGTCAATCTGGAAGAAGTGACGGCCGCCGCGTTCCATCTGGAGGGGCGTATCGCTGAGGCAGGCGCCCATTTGGCTCATGCTGGCGGTCAGGGCTTGAAAGTGGTTCCCAACATATTTGGCCTGGCGACCGGTGGGTCTCGTCTGGAGGGCGGCGCGCTCGCCATGATGGCCATGCAACAAGGGGTTGCAACCGCAGCCTATGGCGCGGGTGAAGCCCTGGAACGTGCCGCACAGTATCGACGCCGCCATCAGGATTGGACCCTCGCCCGCGACCAGGCAACACTCGAAATCGCCCAGATTGATGCGCAGCTTGCCGTGGAGATTGAACGAGAGACGGCTTCACGCCTGTTGTTGCAACAGACTCAGACGTCTCTGGCTCAAGCCCGGGCCTCCTACGATTTTCTTAGCCAGCGCTTCACCAACTCACAGTTGTACCAGTGGTTCACCCACCAACTCTCCAGCTTCTACTACCAGGTGTATGACTCGACTTTCTCCCTGTGCCAGTTCACCGAGCGGAGTTGGCGTTACGAGACGGCCGACGTCACCACCCAACCGTTCTTCCAGAACCAGAGCTGGAACAGCACCTACCGTGGGCTCGGTCCTGGCGAGCGCATGAAGCTGGCCCTGATGAGGATGAAGAATGCCTGGTTGCTGGGTAACGAGCGCGAGCTTGAAATTCGCAAGACCGTGTCGTTAAGCCAGCTCCACGCGAAGGAAACCATCATGGTTCCGCCTGCGCAATCAATCAACAAACCCTGGAACGGTGCGCTTGCAGCCGACAATACGCTCATCAAAGGAATGAAGGCCATCCTGCTGGAGACGGGCTCATGCGAGTTTGAATTGACACCAACCCTGTTTGAAAACGACTACCCGGGGCATTGCTTGCGCCGGATCAAGCGCATCAGCATTTCCCTGCCGGCCATCCTCGGCCCGTATGACGATATCCGCGCCACGCTGACCCAGACCGACAGCGAAGTGGTCATGCCCGGTGCCGAGAAGACGGTGATGAAAAGCCTGCGGGCCAATCAGCAAGTTGCCCTGTCGACGGGCATCGACGACAGCGGTCTGTTCACCTTGAATTTTCAGGACGAACGCTACCTGCCTTTTGAATACACCGGCGCGATATCCAAGTGGCGGCTGTCATTCCCCAATCATTCCGCTCAGAAAAGCATGCTCGAATCCCTGACCGATATCATCGTGCACGTGCAGTACACGGCCGTGGCACATGGAGGTGCGCAATGAGCGAACACGCCGCCCTCCCTGTCACTCCTCCGGCCTTGCCCAAGGGCGGGGGAGCGATCCAAGGCATCGGCAACGGTCTGGGCGCTATCGGCTCCAGCGGGACCGCTTCCTGCGAGATTCCGCTACCCGTTTCATTCGGTCGCGGATACGCCCCGGCCCTTGCCCTGCGCTACAGCAGTGCTCAAGGCAACGGGGTTTTCGGCCTCGGGTGGAAACTCACGCTGCCGCTCGTCTCACGACGCACTCAGCTGGGTGTTCCGGCCTATACCCGTGATGATTTATTCATCAGCCCCGACGGCGAGGTCCTTATGCCTGAGCGGAACCGGACCACCGGCGCAATCCAAACCCGTCAAAAGCTTTGCAGCGATGGCACACAGCAGGTGGAGCACACGATCGTGCGCTATCGCCCCCGTATCGAATCCGCTTTCAATCTGATCGAGCATTGGTCCAGCGCAAAAGACGATCCGGGTTTCTGGTTGATACATAACGCTGACGGCAGCCAGCATCTGTTTGGTAAAACGCCATCGGCACGCCGTGCGGATCCCGACGCCCCCACGCATGTGGGCGAGTGGTTGCTTGAAGAAAGCGTGAACCCTCATGGCGAGCATATTGTGTATGAGTACAACACCGACCCGGCCTCGACGCCGGAACCAGCCGACAGCCCTGCCCAGCGTTACCTTGAGCGAGTGAGCTACGGCAATTTTGAAGCTGAGGCTCAGTTGTACCTATGCATAGTCGGCGGACTCAAGGATGTACGTTGGCACTTCGAGTTGCTTTTCGACTACGGCGAACGAAGCACCGTACTGGATGAAAAACCGGCGTATCAGGCAACAAAAACATCGCCGGTCCGTAGCGATCCGTTTTCGGATTTCTCCTATGGGTTTGAGCTGAGCACCCGACGTTTATGCCAACAGATCCTGATGTTTCATCACTTCCCCGATGAACCCTCCATGGGGTCCGAACCGGTGCTGGTTCGCCGCACCGTGATCGAGTATCAGACCCGCCCCCATTCCTATAGCTGCCTGAGCGCAGCACTGGACCAGGCTTACGGCAAAAGCACCGATGAACGCCATCCGCCCCTCGAATTCAGCTACACCGACTTCTCGCTAGAACCTGGCGTTGAGCGCTTCAAACCGTTCGAGGCGCTGTCCGGGCTCAATCATCAACAGCGCTTCCAGTTCGTCGACCTACTGGGCGAAGGACTGCCCGGCGTGCTGCACCGTACCGACAAAAGCTGGCGGTATAGCCAACCGGTGCGCGATGACAACGGCGGAGATCGAGTCACGTACAAGGCGTTGAGCGAGCTGCCGCAAATCCCGTCAGCCGACAGCCGCCAACCCACCCGACAGTGCCTCGGCAACCTCAATGCAAACGGTCGCCCGGACTGGATCCTGGCACAACCGGGGCTCAGTGGTTTCTTCACGCTGAAACCCAACGGCACCTGGTCGAATTTCACCCCGCTTGACGCCGTTCCGACCGAGTTCTTCCATCCTCATGGGCAACTGGCCAATCTGATGGGCGCCGGGCTCAACGACCTGGTGATGCTTGGCCCGCGCAGTGTTCGTCTGTACGCCAATCAGAAGGGTGCGGGCTTCGCTAGCGCAACCGAAGTCGATCGCGCGGCTGATGAGGATGACCTGCCACTGCCCGGCAACTCATCCAGTGAACTGGTGGCCTTCAGCGACCTTCTGGGTAGCGGGCAACAGCAACTGGTCCGTATCCGCCGTAATGAAGTGAAATGCTGGCCCAACCTCGGTCGCGGACGCTTCGGCAAAGGTCGGGTGATCGACACACCAGAACTCTCATTGGAAGCATTCGACGCATCACGTCTTCTGCTGGCCGATCTGGACGGCTCTGGAAGCGCAGACTTTATTTATCTGGAACCCCACTGCGCGCGCATTTTCATGAATCTGTGCGGCAATGGCCTGAGCCCGGCGATCGACGTGCCATGGCCCACGGGGCTGCGCTACGACCGTTTCTGCCAGGTCAGCGCCACCGACCTGCAAGGACTCGGCTGTTCCAGCCTGGTTTTTAGCGCCCCCGGGGAAACGCCACGGCATTGGCGATGCGATTTCGTCAGCACCAAACCCTATTTGCTGCAATCGACCAACAACAACATGGGCGCCGGCGGCAGCCTCAACTATCGCAGTTCTGCACAAGAGTGGCTGGACGAAAAAAAGCAGGTTCTCAAAAACAAAAAATCGGCGGTTTCACGCTTGCCGTTTCCGCTGTTTCTGGTCAAGCAGCAGACTCGGCTCGACGAAATCACCGGGAATCGATTGATCCAGAAATTCAAGTACCGGCGCGGTTTCTACGATGGAACCGAACGCGAATTCCGGGGCTTCGGCCTGATCGTGCAAACCGACATGGGTGGTGATAAAGAGAGCAATCGGCAGACCGCACCGACACTGACCAAAACCTGGTTCCACGTCGGCAACGAAGTTGATCTCGTTATCCATGATCGAGATTACAGCGACGAAAAAGCAGTGCAGCTCAAAGAAACCCTGCAGAACCTGGGCGAAAGCTGGACACCACGCAGCGACCAGCATGTTCCGGCCAACACCTCATCCAGAGCCCGTCGGCGCGAAATCGCCCGGGCCCTGAACGGACGTGTCTTGCGGGTGGAAGTTTATGGCCAGGATCAGGGCGCCCTATCAAAGCTTCCGTATTCGGTGCAACACCATCGCTACAAGGTCAACGAACTCAAGGGCATGGGCAGGCACAGCCCTTATTCGATCCTGCACCCGGTGCTGGCGGAGTCGATTCACTATCAGTACGAGCGTTTCCCGCAAGACCCGCGCTGTACCCACACGGTCAATCTGAACTGGGACGCCTACGGTTACCTGACTCACCATCTGGAGATCAGCTATGCCCGGCGCACAACAGCGGACGATGCCTGTCCCTTCACCGATTCCTGGAACAAAAAATGGTGGGGCGATGCCCATGACGAGGCCCAGCAGTTCTATTACGTGACCGAACATAAAGCCCAATTCATTCACATCAACACCCCGCAGAAAAGGCGGCTGGGCCTGCCTTACCTGCAACGGACAAATGCGTTGAAACGACCGAAAGCACCGGTGGCCGAAGGCCTGTCGCCTTCTACCATCAACCATGAGGCACTGCTGATCCTGAGCGCTTCGCCAGCATGGAAAGCCCGGCAGGTCATGACCGGCCTGTCTTTACAGCGTTATAGAAAACCTGATGCCAGCGGTCCCTTTGCGGATGGGCAGGCCAGTGTCGAAGCGTTGGTCGATCACTCAGAAACGGCCGAACTCAATGAGTTGGCGTTGGACGTTTACGACTTACTCAAATCGCAGGATGCGTCCTTTGATTTGACTCGACGCCTGGAACTCGCAGGCTACAAAAAAATGCCCATCGCCTTACCCGGCGACGCGGAAAGGGATAAGCAGGACAAACTGTGGTCGGTACGACGCGACTTCGTGACGTATAAAAAACTGGAGGGTTTTTTCAAATCACTGAGTTTTAAACAGAGCTCGCAACAGGGGCCAACCACCTTTACCCATGACCCTTATTTCTGCCTGACCACTGGCCTCAAGCTGCCGGACAACTGCACGACCACAGCCTCCAATATTGACTACCGACTGCTCCAACCCACTCAGATCACCGACTCAAACGACGTGGTTCAGGAAGCGTCGCTCGATGCGTTCGGACAGGTTCACGCCATCAGCCATTTCAAAAGCAACGCCGATGGCAGCATCGGGTTCGCGCCGCTCTCAAGTTATATCCGCCGCTCTCAAGGCCGGCCTGACCTCGCTATCGAAAACCCGGAGCAGGCCTTACAGCAAGTCGCCAGCACTTATTTCTATGATGCGTTCAGCTGGATGGGACAGATTGCACTCTCAACCCAGCAGGAACGGGATGAGTGCGAAGCGGCCGTCGCCAAAGGTGATCTGCTGCCCGGTGGGCATATCCGTTCGAGTACCCGTGCGCGTCTGGCCCGTCGCGGCATCAAAAAAACACCTTATGAACAAGCACTCCAGACGAAGATCGACAGCGCACAGCGTGAACCGGTTCACTGCGCCACATTGCAGGCGGATCGATACCCCGACGACTCTGAAAACACGCAAATCCGCATCGTTGTCGCTAGTCGGGATGGCTTTGGCCGGTCGTTGCAAAGCAAACAGAAAGCCGGGCAAGGAACAGCTTTAGCGGTCAACGAAGACGGCACATTGAAGTGGGCAGACGACAAACCGCAGGAACACCAAGTCAACCTTCGCTGGCGTGTCAGCGAGCGCATCGAATACGACAACAAAGGCCTGGTGGCGCGTACCTATCGGCCGTACTTCAGTGACCGGCATCGCTACATCAACGATGAGTCCCTGCGTAAATCGGGTCTCTGCGATCAGTATTTCCATGACCCCTTGGGTCGACTCATTCGCGTCATCAATGCCAAGGGTGACGAACGCCGTCACGCCTGGCACCCCTGGTACTCCATCACCGAAGACGAAAACGACACCCAGCCTGACCTGCCGGCTCAAGAAGGTGCCCAATGAGCGTCAATATTCATCGCCACACCCCGACCCTGAACGTCGTCGACGGCCGTGGACTTGCGCTGCGCGAAGTCCGCTATTTGTGCAATGAATCGATCACCACGCCAGAAGCCCGTGTCACCCGTTATCGGCATGACATCAGCGGCCAGACCGTTGAGCACTACTCCCCGGCAGCCCCGGTCGGCTTGAGCACCGCAGACTCAAGGCAAGTCAGCAGCCTGTCGGGGGCCACGCTGCTGGTCGACAGCCTCGATGCTGGTCGGCGCCTGACGTTTTTGGGCGAGGCCGGCCAGGCGCTGGACACGTGGGACTCGCGCGGTAGCCATTGGCAAACCGACTATGACAACCAGCTCCGCCCACTGGCGATCCACGAAGAGTCCGCCGGACAATCCCGTCGGGTCATCGAGCGTTTTACCTATGCCGCCTGCTCAACCGACGATGCGAAAAACAACCGGTGTGGACGGCTGATTCGCCACGATGATCCGGCAGGCAGCGTGTTTTTTTCCGGGTATGACCTGACGGAAAAACTGCTCGGCCAAACGCGCCATCTGTTGAACGATCAGCACGCCGCGCATTGGCCGCAAGATCTCGATGAGCGCAAGGGTCTGCTCGAAAGCGGCGCCGGCCATACCACCACTTGGCGCTACGCGCCGACCGGCGAACTCCTCGAGCAAACAGACGCCAAAGGGCATACGCAACGCTTCGGGTTCGATGTCGTCGGTCAGCTGGGCAACGTCACCCTGCAACTCAGCGGCACGACTCAACAGAGGCTGATTCTCGATCAAGTCCGCTATAACGCACAGGGTCAGATCGAATCGCAGGTGCTGGGAGGCAAGATCACCAGCGCGGCGGTTTACGCGCCTGAAAACGGCCGCATGCTCCAGCGGAGCATTTCGCGCGCAAACACCCAGGTTCTTCAGAAACTGCAGTACGCCTACGACGCGGTCGGCAATGTGTTGAGTGTCGAAGACCACAGCAAACCCGAGCAACACACCGCCAATCAACGCGTAAGGCCGAGCAGCACTTATGCCTACGACAGCCTGTATCAACTGGTCAAAGCGACGGGCCGGGAAGAACAGGCAGCCAGCATCCGCACGGCGCTTCCCGAATGGTTATCAACCCCGACGGACCGCAGCCGACTGCTCAATTTCACTCAGCATTACACCTATGATGAACGCGCCAACCTGACCAAATTGCAGCATCAGCGCGAAGGCAACAACTACACCCGCGAGCTGCGCATCGCCCCCGACAGCAATCGTGGGTTGTCATGGAAAACAGGTGATCCACCACCCGACTTTGCAACCGGCTTCGATGCCAACGGCAATCTGCAAGCCCTGCAAACCTGGCAACCGTTGCTGTGGAACGCGCGCAACCAATTGCAAAGCGTGGCCCTGGTGGAGCGCGCGGCGCAGGAGGCGGATACGGAAAGTTACCTCTACGACGGCAGCGGCCAGCGCGTGCGCAAACGGCAAACCCAAAAGGCCCACGCACTCACCCGTTGCCGCGACGTCTTGTATTTACCCGGTCTGGAGATCCGGGAAAGCACGTCGGAAAAGCTCGAGGTCATCACTGTTCAGGCAGGAAACTGCAACGTTCGGTGCCTGCACTGGAGCGTCGCCCCCCCTTCAGCCATCACCAACAACGCGTTGCGCTTCAGTTTCGATGATCACTTGGGTTCCAACACAATTGAGCTGGATGCCGAAGGCCAGTTGATCAGCGAGGAAGGTTATTACCCCTTTGGCGGCACGGCGTGGAGAGCGGCGCGTAACGTGCAGGAAGCGAAATACCGAACCATCCGTTACTCAGGCAAGGAGCGTGACGCCAGCGGGCTGTATTACTACGGCCAGCGGTATTACGCGCCCTGGTTGCAACGATGGATCAGCCCGGACCCGGCGGGCACGGCTGACGGGTTGAACCTGTATTGCATGGTCGGAAACAACCCGGTGCGATTTGCCGATTCGCATGGGCTGGTGCGCGATGATCTGGTCAACGTCCCCATAGTGCTCGACTACTACGACCGGTTTTCCCTGAAAACCGTTTCGATGACAGACGCCCCAAGGCTATTGGCAGAAGCAAAGGACGAGAAACTGGCCGCGCTGAAAGCTCAATTTCCCAAGCGGACGAATCCCCTGACATCCAAGGAAATCGCCGGGGTCGAAGCCACGCACCCCGCGTTCAAGGCCTATACGAAAAAGAAACTCAACGAGTACACCGCACACGCGGCGGTCACAACGGCAGACGGAAGCTTTTCGTCCTGGGAACATTTCAACTTCCCTGAACAGCTGGGGGACCGGCCCTATCCCGGGGTCACCATCCATCGCAATCCCTTCCCCTCATCAAGCGAGCCGGGGGACTTGGGCATCTTTGAAATCACCCGACCAGAGGCCTACATGGCTCAAGTCGAACGCGATTACACCAATAGCAATGACGTATCGCTCCACCCGGCGCTGGCCAGGGACATCAGCGACCATTTGGGTCATGCCGGACATGTATTCCCCATTCAGTCAGGCACCCCCGGGCGTCATGCAGAAGTGCGGAGCAGGAACGCGTTGCTCCACAGTCCATTGAGTGCAAGCGCCCGGCCTGAAACCATATTTGTGATGGCTCAACGGCTCAAGGGCGTTTCCGATCCCCGGCAAGCCACCGACTTCCCCACCTGCATGAACTGCAACGCCTTGATCCCGAGGGACATCAACATCCCCACCGGCCGTTTGGAGCCCATTGACTACGCCGCGCATGTGCAATCGATGCGGTCATCCAGAACCCACTACCAACCCGCCGCCAACCCGTAAGCCGCTGCTGTTTTACAGGCAGATCGCGTTGGTAAACACCAGCCGGTTGCCGAACGGATCACTGATGGTCATGTCCTGGCTACCCCAGGGCATGGCCTGGATCTGTGGATGCGAAAACTTGTATTCCTTGGCCAGCAGTTGCTGCTGGAACACCTCGAGTTCGTCGGTCTCGATCCGCAGGGCCGAACCCGGCGTGCTGTCGCCATGGTGTTCGGACAGGTGCAGCACGCATTCGCCACGGGAGATTTGCAGGTACAGCGGGAAATTCGGCTCGAAGCGATGCTGCCAGTCGACTGTGAACCCCAGGAAGTCGACGTAGAACTCCAATGCCTTGGTCTCGTCGAAAATCCGCAGGATCGGGGTGGTTTTGCCGAAACTCATTGGGTTGCTCCCTGACTGAAAAGACACCCATTGTAGTTGGGCTGGATGTCAGCGCTTCGGCTTGGTGATGGTTTTCTTTAATTGCAATGTGCCACTACTGTGACGGACTCCTCGGAATCTTTACTGAAACCCGTCACGCAAATCCCCTTCCCGCGCCAGAAACCGCCCTTCCCGTTTCCCGTTCGCCTGACCCTCGCTGTAACTCAACACGCCGTTGACCCATACCCCGTCAATCCCCTCGGCTGCCCGTTGCGGGTCACTGAAGTCCGCCACGTCGCGAATGGTCAGCGGATCGAACAACACCAGGTCCGCCCAATGGCCTTCACGAATCTCACCCCGTTCCCTCAAGCCAAAGCGCGCCGCCGACAGTCCGGTCATTTTGTGTACGGCGGTGTGCAGCGGAAACAGGCCGACGTCGCGACTGAAATGCCCAAGCACCCGTGGGAAAGCGCCCCACAAGCGCGGATGCGGGAACGGGTCTTCCGGCAATCCGTCAGACCCCACCATCGACAATGGATGAGCGAGGATTCTTCGTACATCGGCCTCGTCCATTCCGTAGTACACCGCACCGGCCGGTTGCAGGCGGCGGGCAGCTTCGAGCAGAGGCACGTTCCATTCGGCGGCGATGTCCATCAGGTCGCGGCCGCCCAGCTCCGGGTGCGGCGTGGACCAGGTGATGGTGATGCGATGGGCATCGGTGACTTGCTTGAGGTCCAGGGTCGAAGAACTCGCCGCATAGGGATAACAATCGCAGCCCACTGGATGAGTTTTTGCCGCTTCCTCAAGCGAGGCCAGCAGTTGCGGACTACGCCCCCAGTTGCCGGCCCCCGCGCATTTGAGATGGGAAATGATCACCGGGGATTTCGCATGCCGGCCGATCTGGAATGCCTCGTCCATGGCCTCCAGCACCGGTTCGAATTCGCTGCGCAAATGAGTGGTGTACACCGCGCCGAATGCCGTCAGTTCTTCAGTCAGTTGCATCACTTCATCGGTGGATGCCGAGAACGCACTGGCGTAGGCCAGACCGGTGGATAAACCCAAGGCGCCGGCCTCAAGACTTTCACGCAGTTGCTCGCGCATCGCGCTGATTTCATCCGCCGTGGCGGTGCGAAACAGGTCGTCGAGATGATTGCTACGCAGCGCGGTATGGCCCACCAGCGCGGCGACATTCAGCGTGGTGTTCGCCGCTTCGACCGCTGCGCGGTAATCACTGAACGTCGGATAGACAAAGGCTGCCGAAGTGCCGAGCAGGTTCATCGGATCGGGCGGATCGCCACGCAAACTCACCGGTGACGCGCTGATCCCGCAGTTGCCGACAATCACCGTGGTCACGCCCTGGCTGAGCTTGGGCAGCATCTGCGGCTGGCGGATCACCACCGTGTCGTCGTGGGTGTGCACGTCGATAAAACCGGGCGCCAGCACGCGGCCGGCGGCGTCGATTTCTTCGTGGGCGGAGGCCTCGTGCAAGTCGCCGATGCGCGCGATGCGGCCATTCAGAATCGCTACATCGGCGGAGTAACCCGGGCGGTTGCTGCCGTCGATGATCTGGGCGTTGCGAATCAGCGTGTCGTACATCATGTCAGTCTCCCAGCGGCAAGTGATCGTCGCCGCCGCGGTAATCGTCGAGGGCGAGTTTGATCCGCCGTAGACGTTCTTGATTGTCTTCAGGATTGGCCAGCGCCAGCTCGGTGGCAAGCACGTCGATGGCCAACAGCATGCCGTAGCGCGCCGCCGTGGGTTTGTAGATGAACGAGGTCTCGACGCCTTGCAGCGGCAGCAGCACATCGGCCAATTGCGCCAGCGGCGAATCGGCGCGGGTGATGGCGATAATCCGTGCACCGTAGTTGCGGGCCAGTTCGACGGCTTCGATGAGCTCGGGGGTGATGCCGGTCAGCGAGCAGGCAATGACCGCGCGTTCGGCATCGAGGCTGGCGGCGGTGACGCGCATCATCACCGGGTCGTGGCACGCCGCAATCGGATAGCCGAATCGCACCAGCCGCACTTGCAGTTCATCGCTGCACAAAGTCGAGCAACCGCCCAGGCCGAACGCATGAATCATCCGCGCCTGGCCCAGCAGTTTCACCGCATCGGCGAAACGCGACTCGTCGAACGCCGACAGGTGCTGACGCAGGGTCGACTCGATGTCGCCGACGATCTGCCCGTAGAACGCCGACTGATCCGGTGTCCCCGCCGGGTCGAGAAAACGGCTGCCGACGCCGCTGGCCTGGGCCAGTTGCAGACGCAGATCGCGCAAGTCGCGACAGCCCACCGTACGGGCAAAGCGAGACAACGTGGCAGTGCTGACTTCCGCCCTCTGCGCCAGCTCATCGAGGCTGGCGGCGGAGGCAAATCCGACGTCGTCGAGCATCAACCGCGCGATGCGTCCTTCACCGGCGCTGAAAGAATCCTGGCGGGCGCGGATCTGGTAGAGGATGTCCATGGCAGGCGGCTCCGGTTAGATCAGGTAGGAAAGACCCACGGTCAGCGCGAAAGCCACCACCGAAATGATGGTTTCGAGCACGGTCCAGGTCTTGAAGGTCTGGGCAACGGTCATGTTGAAGTATTCCTTGATCAACCAGAAGCCGCCGTCGTTGACGTGGGAAAAGATAACCGACCCGGCGCCGGTCGCCAGCACCAGCAACTCCGGATGCGGATAACCCAGACCAATGGCCACCGGCGCGACGATGCCCGAAGCGGTGGTCATGGCCACGGTGGCGGAGCCGGTGGCGATCCTCATCAACGCCGCAAACAGCCAACCCATGATCAGCGGCGACAGGTGAAATTCGTCGGCCAGGCTGACGATCTGGTTGGTCACCCCGGCGTCCACCAGAATCCGGTTCAAGCCACCGCCGGCGCCCACCAGCAAGGTGATGCTGGCCGTCGGCGCCAGGCATTCGTTGGTGAACTTGAGGATCGATTCGCGGTTGAAGCCCTGGGCGATGCCGAGGGTCCAGAAGCTCAGCAAAGTTGCCAGCAGCAGCGCAATCACCGAGTTGCCGATGAACAGCAGGAACTGGTTGAAGCCGCTGCCTGGCGTGGAAATCAGGTTGGCCCAGCCACCGATCAGCATCAAGACCACCGGCAACAGAATGGTCGCCATGGTGATGCCGAACCCCGGCAGGCTGTCGCGCGGTTCGCGGTCGAGGAACTGCCGTTCCAGCGGGTTTTCCGCCGGCAGTTGAATGCGCGGCACAATGAATTTGGCGTACAGCGGACCGGCGATGATCGCCGTCGGTATGCCGATCAGAATCGCGTAGAGCAAGGTCTGCCCCACCGACGCCCCATACACCTGCACCGCGAGCATCGCCGCCGGGTGCGGCGGCACCAGCGCATGCACCACCGAGAGGCCGGCGACCATCGGCAAACCGACCATCAAGATCGACACGCCAACGCGCCGCGCAACGGTGAAGGCAATCGGCACCAGCAACACAAAACCGACCTCGAAGAACAGCGGCAGCCCGACCAGAAAAGCGATGCAGACCATCGCCCAGTGCGCGTTCTTCTCGCCGAACCGGTCGATCAAGGTCCGCGCCACCTGCTCGGCGCCGCCGGACTCGGCCATCATCTTGCCGAGCATGGTGCCCAGCGCCACCACCAGCGCGATATGCCCCAGGGTCTTGCCGACCCCCGCTTCGTAAGCGCCGACTACGCCAGACGGCGGCATGCCCGCCAGCAGCGCGAGGCCGATGGAAACGAGAGTGATGACAATGAACGGATTGAGTCGGTAACGGGCGATCAGAATGATCAGGGCAATGATGGCAATGGCGGCATACACCAGCAGCCAATAGCCGAAGGACAGGGTCATGCGGTACTCCTCGAAAGGGTCACGTCGAATGGATTGTGAAACTCTTAAATCATTTCGATGCGTAATTTTCAAACGAGGTGAAAGTTATTTTCGTGCAGAGATAAGGGATGTCGCGCAGAGGCATGCGAGGTCGGTGGATATGAAAATCAGGCAGGCGCATTTACATCGAGCCTGCGTTGATGATCGTTCCCGCGCTCTGCATGGGAACGATCGGCGGGAGGACATTCAGTCGTGATTCACGCGAGCGCGTTTGAGCAGTTTCTTGCAGCGCTCGGACAAATGCAGCACGCGCAAATGCTTGCCGGCCTTGGCGTAGCGCTCGCGCAAAGTCTTCAGCGCCGCGATGGCCGAATAGTCGACAAAGCTCAGATGGCGACAATCGATCGTCACCACAGGCGGGTCGTTGGCGGGATCGAATTGATTGAGAAACGGCGTGGTCGAGGCAAAGAACAGCGTGCCATGCAGGTGGTACAACTTGCTGCCATCAGCCTCGACATGGGCGTCGGCATACAGTTCGCGGGCCTGCTGCCAGGCAAAGTTGAGCGCCGCGATGATGATCCCGCACAGCACGGCGGTGGCCAGATCGGTGAACACCGTGATGACCGTGACCGCGACGATCACCAATACATCGTTCAGCGGCACCTTGTTCACCACCCGCAATGAAGCCCAGGCGAACGTCTGCTGCGACACCACAAACATCACACCGACCAGCGCGGCCAAGGGGATGCGTTCGATCAGCGGCGACAGAAACAGAATGAACAGCAGAATCAGCACCCCGGCCACCACCCCGGACAGCCGGCCACGACCACCGGAACTGAGGTTGATCACTGTCTGACCAATCATCGCGCAACCGCCCATGCCGCCAAATACGCCGGAGACCATGTTGGCCGCGCCCAACGCCACGCATTCGCGATCCGGAAAACCACGGCTCTCGGTGATCTCGTCGGTGAGGTTCAGGGTCAGCAAGGTTTCCAGCAGGCCGACCAGCGCCATCAAGATCGCGTAGGGAGCGATGATGCGCAGGATCTCCAGGCTCCAGGGAATGTCTGGCAGTGCGAACGTCGGCAAGCCGCCGGCGATGTGCGCCATGTCGCCCAAGGTGCGCGTCGGCAGACCGAGCAGGTAAACCGCCAGCCCGACACTCAGGATCGCCACCAGAGCCGGCGGCACCGCACGCGTCAGGCGCGGCAGCAGGTAAACGATCGCCATCGTCAACACCACCAACCCGGTCATCAGGTACAACGGCGTGCCGCTGAGCCAGTTCTCGCCATCCTTGAAGTGTTCGAGTTGCGCCAGCGCAATGATGATTGCCAGGCCGTTGACGAAACCGAGCATCACCGGGTGCGGCACCATCCGCACCAGTTTGCCCAGCCTCAGCAGCCCGAACGCCAGCATGATCAGGCCACCGAGCAACACGGTGGCGAGCAGATACTGCACGCCGTGCTGCACCACCAGCGCGACGATCACCACCGCCATCGAACCCGCCGCACCGGACACCATCCCCGGCCGCCCGCCGAAGAGCGCGGTCAGGGTGCAAATGATGAACGCGCCATAAAGCCCCATCAGCGGATTGAGGTGGGCCACCAGCGCAAAGGCAATGCATTCGGGGAGCAGGGCGAAAGAAGTGGTGAGTCCGGCCAGGACATCGGCGCGCAGACGTTTGGGTTTCATGGAGGATTAAACACGACAGGGAGAGAGGGAGCGGATGGTACGGAATTGAGCACGGCCCAGCCAGTTGCGGCGCAGCTGAAAACGCAATCGCGGGCAAGCCCGCTCCCACAGGTATTGTGTCGTTCACGAAATTGGCGAACAACACAGAACCTGTGGGAGCGGGCTTGCCCGCGAAGAACGATGACGCGGTCTAACGCGAACTCACACCATCTCGTCCCGAATCCACTCAACCACCGACGTCCGCTTCGGCACCCAGCCCAGCAGTTCACGCGCTTGCTTGCCGCGAACCCGGCTGTTGGAACCCAAACCATAGTTGGCCATTTCATAGCCCCATTCGGCTTCGGCGTCTTTCAACGGCCAGTCTTGCGCGTTGCCCAGTTTCAGAGCTTCAGCCATGGCCGTGGTCATGTCGATGAAGGACGCCTCACCGCTTTCGACGAAGTAGAACGTGCCCGGTACGTTTTTGGTCAGCGCCAGCAGATACAGGGACACCACGTCTTCGATGTGCACGTTGGACCAGATGTTCTGACCCGTGCCGACATGGCGAACCACGCCGCTTTTACGCGCCTGTTTCAGCAAGCGTGGCAATTGCACGCTGTCGCGATTGACGCCCAGGCTGTGGCCGTAAATCAGGGTGTTGCAGATCACGGCCGAGTTCACGCCGTCTTTCGCCGCGGCGAGGATCAGGTTGTCGATGGCCACCCGGGCGGCCTTGTCGACGGTCGGTTCCGGCAGGTTGTCTTCGAAGTAGATGACGTCGCTGGATTTGCCGCCCGATGCATCGCCGACGATGCTCGAACCGCTGGTGTGCAAGAACACTTTGTGGGAGCCGCGCAAGGCGTCGAGCAAGGCTTCCACCGCGCCGCGATGGTCGCTGCTGGCGGCGTTGATCACGGCATCGGCCGCGCGGGCCTGTTCGGCCAGTAGCGCGCTGTCGTCAAGAGTGCCGACCACTGGGGTGATGCCGATTGCGCTCAGTTCAGTGGCCTGTTCGGCGTTGCGAACCAGGCCGGTGACCTGATGGCCCGCCCGGACGAGACCGGTGGCGATGGAGCCGCCGATAAAACCAGCGGCGCCGGTAATGAATACGTTCATGGAGAAACTCCCTGCGTGAATAAGTGATGTATTGAGTATCGAGGACCGTCCCGTGGTGAAACAGACCCGCTGACCCAAATCACTCTTGCGCAGGAGTCACGAATCAGCCTGTGAAGTCCGCATTCGCATACGCGGCCAACTTGCCCTGGATGAAGTCCAGGAAGCACTGAATGCGCAGGGCCAGTTGCGAGTTGCGGTAGTACACCGCGTTGATCGGCTGGCGATAACCGCTGTTGAAATCCGCCAGCAGCACCTGTAATCGACCCGCTCGAATATCGTCGATCGTCATGAAGTGCGACAGACAGGCAATGCCTTGGCCTTCCAGCGCCAGGTGCCGGATCGTCTCGCCGCTGGAGGCGCTGATCGACGCCTGAATCGGCCAGCGATCACCGTGTACGTAGCGCAGCGGCCACTGGTTGAGGCCCTCGTTCTGGGTAAAGCCCAGTAACGCATGCCCGGTCAGGTCCGCAACCGCCGTCGGCGTGCCGTGTTGCTCAAGGTACGCGGGGCTGGCGACGATGTGCAGCGGGCTGCAACCCAGCGAGCGCGCGTGCAACGTCGAATCGACCAGTGTGCCGATGCGGATGGCGATGTCGGTGCTTTGTTCGAGCAAGTCGATGATCAGGTCGTTGCTGTTGAGTTCAAGCTGGATGTCGGGGTAGAGGCGACGGAACTCGTCGATGTACGGCACGATGGCGTGCAGCATGAACGGCGACGCAGCGTTGATCCGCAGACGCCCGGACGGGGTTTGCTGGCGTGAGGTCAGGCGTTCTTCGAGTTCGTCCATCTGATCGAGAATCAGCTTGGCATGTTCGAAGAAATACTTCCCCTCCTCCGTCAGGTCCATGCGCCGCGTGGTGCGGTTGATCAGCGTGGTATCGAGCTTGGCCTCCAGCCGCGACAGCGTGCGACTGACCGCCGAAGGCGTTTGCCCGACCTGTTCGGCCGCAGCGGAAATCGACCCGCATTCAATTACGCAGACGAAAATCTGCAACTCATCGGATCTGGCTTTCACGTGTGTCCCTTATCGATATTCAGCACCGCTCTACTGTACAGAGGAAATCCCTTGTGGCGAGGGGGCTTGCCCCCGTTGGTGCGCGAAGCGGACCCAAAACCAGCCAACGCGGTGGCTCATGCAGTCCGCGTCGACTGGTTTGACGACGGCTTCGCCGCCGAACGGGGGCAAGCCCCCTCGCCACAAAAGCGCCCTCGCCACAGGTTCGTGCATGGTCAGCAATCGATAGTAGTCGAGCCTTAAGCCTTGAGGCCAAACACCTCGGTCAAATGCTGTTCATAGCGCTCCACGTCACCCTCGATACTCGGGCGTTTCATCACATCGACCGCCAGGAAGGTCGGCAAACCACTCATGCCGAGAAATTCGTTGGCCTTGTGAAACGGGAAGTACACCGCGTCCACGCCCTTGCCTTCGAAGAAATCGGTCGGGTCGTCGAAGGCTTGCTGAGGCGCATTCCAGGTCAGCGACAACATGTATTGCTTGCCGTGCACCAATCCACCGCTGCCGTACTTTTGCGAGGCATCGGAACGGGTGCGGCCGTCGCTGGCGTAGAGGCTGCCGTGACCTTCGGTGAAAACTTCGTCGATGTACTTCTTCACGGTCCACGGCGCGCCCATCCACCAGCCGGGCATTTGATAAATGATCACGTCGGCCCAGAGGAATTTGGCGACCTCTTCGGCGACGTCGTAACCCTCGTCGATGAAGGTGGCTTTTACGTCCAAGCCGCCGCGATCCAGCACGCTCAGCGCGGCTTCATGCAGGGTGGTGTTGTAGCGGCCGTCGGAGTGGGCGAACTTTTTGCCGCCATTGAGCAACAGGACTTTTTTCATGAGAAATCTCGGAAGGTTGGGAATTCAATGGCGGCAGAGTAACGATCTGCCTCGCGCGGAATAAGCGCTGAATTCGCAAAATTCATTTGACCAATACGCACGAATCGACAGGCGATTGTTGCCATAAACTTGCGCCGATTCTGAACTTGAGGAGATTTCTGATGAGTGAAATTCAAGGCTTCATCCTGCACGCCAAGACCCGCCCGGAAAAATCCGACGCCTTCGAAGCGTTTTTCAGCGGCCACGTAGAAGCGAGTCGCGCCGAGCCCGGCTGCATCGAGTACCACATGCTGCGCGACAAACAGGACCCGACGCTGTTTATCTTCTATGAGATCTGGCAGTCCCAGGCGCACCTCGACGTGCACTCGAACCTGCCGCACATGCAGCAGTTCCGCGACATGCGCATGGAATACCTGGAACGGGATTTTGATATCCGCGCCATCGAGATGCTCAGCCCGTCTTCCGCTACCCGCTGATCAGCAAATGGCCGCCGAGCAGGCCGAGGCCGATGAAGAACACGCGCTTGAACAGCACGGCGCTGATCCGCTGACGAAACCATTGGCCGAGCAACATGCCGAGCACTGCCGGAATCAGCGCCAGCAATGACGCACTTAACTCGCCACCGCCGAGGGCGCCGCGCCATAACAGGCCGGCGGCCAGGGCGAGGGTCGAGACGGTGAACGACAGGCCCAGCGCCTGCACCAGTTCATCCTTGCTCAAACCCAATGCTTGCAGATAGGGCACGGCCGGAATCACGAAGACGCCGGTGGCCGAGGTGATAACGCCCGTCACCACTCCGCACAGCGGGCCGAGCCAGTGCTCGGTTCGCCCCTCGACGCGCAAGGTCGGCAGGAATAAACCGCTCAGCGCGTAAAGCAACAACGCCGCGCCCAACGCCCGCACCACCCAATGACCACCGGCCATGCCGATACACAACGTGCCCGCCCCGGTGCCGATAAAGATCCCCAGGAGCATTGGCCACAACCGTTTGATCAAGCCGAGCAAGTGCCCGCCGAATGCCAGTTGCCAGACGTTGGTCAGGGTTGCAGGGATGATCAGCAGCGCGGCAGCCTGCGATGGGGCCATAGCCAGACCGAGCAGGCCCATGGCGATGGTCGGCAGACCGAGGCCGATCACGCCCTTGATCATGCCAGCCAGCAGAAAAGTAGCGATGACCATCAATGAAAGGGCCAGACCGAGGTTTTGATAGAACGCGGCGAGTGTATTCATGGCGCTATCCTGAGCCCGGATTGGCGGATTGGAAATCTGCCATATACTGAGGCAGCCTCTTGCCAAGCAAGAGGCATGATCGTTCCCACGCTCTGCATGGGAATGCAGCCCTTGACGCTCCGCGTCACATGCCGAAGCGGACGCGGAGCGTCCATCGAGGCATTCCCACGCAGAGCATGGGAACGATCTTCGGGACACTGTATGCACTTCGACCTGACCGACCTGCGCCTCTACCTGAACATCCTCGACAGCGGCAACATCACCGCCGGCGCCGCCCGCAGCCATTTATCCCTGGCAGCAGCGAGCGCGCGTATCCGTTCGATGGAATCGTCAATCGGCATCGACTTCCTGGACCGTGGTCGTCGCGGTGTCACTCCGACACCGGCCGGCAAAGCCCTGGCAAAACACGCCCGAGCCCTGCTGCAACAAGCTGAACACCTGCAACAAGACCTGGCCGAATACGCCAAGGGGGTCAAAGGTCAGGTGCGATTGCTGAGCAACACCACTGCGATCACCGAATACCTGCCGGAGTTGCTCGCCGATTTTCTGCGCGAACATCCGAACCTCGATATCGATCTTCAAGAGTTGCCCAGCGCCCGCATCACCCATGCGCTGCGTCAGGGCACAGCGGACCTCGGCATCGTGTCCGACGCGGTGGACACCGAAGACCTGCACACCCGGCCGTTTCGCGATGACCCGCTGGTGTTGATCTTGCCTCCTGACCACCCCCTGAACGAACAACCGTCACTGACCTTCGCCGACACCTTGAGCCATGACTACGTGGCCCTGGGCGCCAGCAGTGCCTTGGCCATCCACCTGGAAGAACAGGCTTTGCACATTGGCCAGCGCATGCCGATCCGCATTCGCGCTGACGGCTTCGACGGGGCCATTCGCATGGTCGCGCGCGGTGCAGGGCTGGCCATCGTGCCGAGGATGACCATCGAACGCTGGCCGAAGGCACAAGCGGTCACGATCCGGTCTCTTCCCGAAGACTGGGCCAACCGCACACTGAAAATCTGTGCCCGCGACGTCGACAGCCTGCCCGGTTACGCCCGGGCCTTGCTGGAGGCGCTGACGCCGGGAACGCCTTGACTCTACCGTTAGGGGCAGACTCTATGCTGCGGGCTTCATTTCAGGAGTACACGCAATGAGCAAACGAATGCTCGTGATTCTGGGGCACCCCTCCACCGACAGTTTCTGCGGGGCGCTGAGCGAAACTTACGTCCAGGCCGCCAAGGATGCCGGGCATGATGTGCGCCTGCTGCGGCTGGATGCGCTGGACTTCGACCCGGTCCTGCACGAGGGCTATCACACGATCCAGCCCCTGGAGCCAGACCTGTTGCAAGCTCAGGCCGATATCACCTGGGCCGAACACCTGACGTTCGTTTATCCGATCTGGTGGGGCGGGATACCGGCGTTGATGAAGGGCTTTGTCGACCGCATTTTCCTGCCCGGCTTTGCCTTCAAATACCGTGAAGGCAAGGCCTTCCCCGACAAACTGCTCAAGGGCCGGACCGCGCATCTGCTGGTGACCATGGACACGCCGCCCTGGTATTACAAATGGGTCTATCGCATGCCCGGCCTGCACCAGATGCGCAAGACGACGCTGGAGTTCTGCGGCATCAAGCCATTGAAGACCCTGACTTTCGGGCCGATCCTGGGCTCCAAGTCGAGCCAGCGCGACGCCTGGCTGGAACAGGCCCGCGTCACCGCCAGCCGCTGACGCGCCCCCTCGCTGTTTGCTGACGGCACGCACTCGCCGTCAGCCCCTTCCCACGTCCCCCTCAAGCGGTCGTTTGTCGGTTGTGCGCGTCATTTACACGCCGCTGCAACCTTTGAATGTTATTCACTATATTATTCGCTCCGATCAGGCATGAGGCCTGGTCGCGCTACGCCCTGTTTGATCATCGAGACGGATCTATGTATATCGGCAAAGCCGCCCAGCTGTCGGGCACCACAGTCAAAAGCATTCGCCATTACGAAGAAATCGGCCTGTTGCCCGAGCCCAAGCGTGAAGGCAAATACCGCATCTACAGCCAGCAGAGTGTCGAGGTGTTGACGTTCATCAAGTGCGCCCAGCAACTGGGTTTCAAGCTCAAAGAGCTGCAGGTGATGTTGAACAACTACCGCGGTGACGAATTTCCGTGGGACATGGCGCAAAAAGCGATCGCCGAAAAAAAGGCCGAGCTGGTCTCCCAGATCGGCGCTCTACAGCAATTGCACAACGGCCTCCAAGAATTCGAAAGCAACCTCAACGATGCCCGAGAGGAATGTCAGTTCGAGCGTATCGCCCGCTATGGCGAAAAAAACCCGAGCAATACGCTGAACTGAAGACCCTGCTGCGCTGGATTAACCGGCTCGCAGGCCACTAAGGTGCCTGCGGTGCCGGTCATCAGGTCAGCTCAAGGCAGGCTTCCCCACTGCTCGATCTTTTTCCGGCAGCGGCGCCACCGGAACAATCGCCGCGAAGAACCACGGCGACACCAGCGTCACCAGCAGAATGGTCATGACACCGCTGGAAAACAGCGCCATCGCCACCAGTGCGCCCAGATCGACAATCGGTTTGAAGTCGGAAAACAGCAAAGCCATGAAGCCCACGGAGAAAATCACCACGTTGACCACCGTCGAACGGCCGACGCTGTGCATCGCCTGCAAAATGGCCGCATCGATATGAATCCCTTGCTCCACCAGCAATTTGATCCGTGACAGCAGGTGCACCGCGTAATCGACCACGCCGACCACCAGGAACGTCACCAGTGTCGTGCCGATGTTCAGTTCGATGCCGAACAGGAACATGAAACCGTAGACCGTCACCGAGGTGGTCAGCAGGGTCAGCATGCCGAGAACGCCCAACCGTACCGACTTGAGCCAATACATCATCATCAGCGTGACCACCAGCAACGCCAGGGAAAAACTCAGGACCTGGCCCTGGGTGATTTCCTGTAGCACGCCAGTCCAGATCAGCGGCGTGCCGGCGTGCGTCACTTCGAGGTTGGCCGGTTTGTTCACCAGCAACCAGGCATCGAGCCGATCCAGCATGTCCTGGTAGTCGCTGGCCACTGACGAGGTCATGGTGTAAAGCGTCAGCGCCTTGGAATAGTCGGCGTTGAGCACGTTATTGAGGTCCGAGCCACCGCCGTTCTCGAACAGCATCACATGCTGCTCGATCAGCGAATTGCCCGGCACCTCGAACCGCTCGACCTGTCCCTCGTCATTGATCGACGTGACCTGCTCCAGCGCCTGGGGCACGCGCAAGTAGTCGGGATTCATGTCGTTGAGCACCAGGTTCATGCGCTTGACGTAAGTCGCCAGGGAATAGCCGTAACTGACATGCGGTTGCTGCTTGATGAAGTGGTCGAGCTTGTCGATGAATTGCACCACCTCCGTGGTCAGCACCCCACGCGGCTCTTTGCTGTCGATGGCGATCCAGCCCGGTGCCGTGCCCGCGACACCGGCCTTGTTGATGAACTCGTCCGAAACGCGAATATGGCTCTCGGGCTTGAAGTAGGCGATGCCCGAGTCTTCGATATCGACGCGAAAGGTGAACACCGTCATCAAGACCAGCAGCGGCAGTGTCACGATCAAGATCGGTTTGCGCCACTGGATCAACCGCGCGCAGAACGCCACCAGATAACGCGAAATGATCGACTCCTTGTGCACGGAAGCAAGGGTTTTCGGAGTCTGATCCTTGCCCCAGATCGAGATCCAGGCCGGAATCAGCAACAGCGAAATGATCAGCGCCGCCGTCAGGCCGATGGACATGAACACGCCGAAATTGCGGATGCTGACAATGTTGTTGGTGGTGGAAATCATGAAAGTGGCGATGGTGGTCACCGTCGTCAACACCACCGGCACCACCATCAGCCGTTGCGTCTGGCGATTGGCTTCGCGATTACTTTTACCGGCGTTTTTCTGCTCGTAATACTCGGCCATCACATGGATCGCATCCGAGCAGCAAATGGTGAACAGAAACACCGGCAGGACGCTGGTCAGCAAGTCGAACGGCACCCGCAACAAGGCCATCAGGCCCAGTGTCCAGATGGTGCAGAACAGAATATTGAACAGCGGCAACAGCACGCCCAACGGTTTGCGGAAGAAGAAAATCAACAGCAGGGTGATCAGCAAGAAGACGATCGGAAACAGCACCGCCAGGTCATGGTCGATGATCTCCTGCTGGGCCGCGATGAAGATCGGCATCCCGGCAATGAAGATCTCGTCCTTGAACTCGGGGTGCGCCGCCTGATAGTCCGCGACGATGCCGCGCACAATCTGGTAGGCGCGCAGTTGCGCCTGGGCGTCGTCTTGCTTGGTGCCCAGTTCGGCCACCAACATCGCGACTTTCTTGTCCTTGGAGACCACCCCGTCGACCATCAGCTCATTGCCCATGATCTGCGACTCGACCAGCGCCGGGTCCATGTCGTAGGCGTTGAGGGTCTTGTGGATCAGCAACTCGCCATCGTCGGTCAGCACGATGTTTTCCAGGTCACCCATGGACGCCATTTCGCGAATCGGGTTGATTCGCTCGGCGAGAAAAGTCAGGAACAGCTGATCATGGGCATCCCAGTTCTGGCTCTGGGCGTAATCACGCAGGGCCTTGGCCTGGGCGTAGTCGTTCTGGGAAAAACCGTTCTCCAGAATGTCCCGCGCCAACAACTGCGCACGGCTGTCGTCCGGATACCTGGCGACGATTTGCGTCAACTGCTCCTTGTCGGCGTCGTTGGCCAGGATCATCTTGCGCACCGATTGCGACATCGAAAACAGTGCATTGAGGGTCTGTTTGTTGAACACCGTCTGCGGGTTGTTGATTGCCACCATCACCGAGTCGAACGTACCGGTGAACTCGCTTTGCAGATCAATGATGGTCTTGCGCGCCGGATGGGTTTCCTTGAGCAGATAAGGGTTGGTGTCGGAGATCAGCGCACCCAGCGTATAGGTGAAATACGCCGTGACAGCCACCAGCAGGAAAACGATCGCCCGCGCATAGCGCTCGACGAAGTTCAGGTATCTTTCCATGAGCATGCGTTCCAGGGTCGTCGGGGTCGGCGCTTAGCGGGCAGACACGGCAAAGTCCGGCACGTCGCCGGTTTTCAGCCCGCGCTTGATGGCGGTCTGGGTGAACAAACGGTCTTCCAGTTGCACGTTGTATTGCAGGTGGTTGAAGCGCATCTCTGAACGCGTGCCGTCGATGAAGTGTTCGGTTTCGCTCAACACGATGCTGTCGATCGAGTCGATGGTGTCGACTTTTTGCGTGCGCATCTGCTTGACCAGCACGCCTTTGACGTCGAAAAAGTCCTGACGCATGACCAGGAAATTCTGCTTGTCGATCCACACTTTCAGTTTGTTGTAGCCGGTCTTGGCCAGCACCTCAGGCGAGGCCGGCTCACGCTCGATCACGTAGCAGTCGCGGCCCTTGACCTGCTCTTCGCCGACCAGCGTCTGGGTGTAATCCTTGACCCGGATCTTGTCGAGGTCGGCGTAGGAGTACTCGCTGCCCATGAACGAACCGCGTTTGTCGGTAGTGGAGATCCGCCGCGTCTGACGGCTGACCGGCAAGTACATCCACTGGCTGTCTTCCTGGCCCAGGGTTTCGTGGGGGTTTTCGATATGAAAGGCCACGTCGCGCACGTCGGTGGGCGCGGAGAAATACATGCTGAATTTATCGCTGTCCGGGTAATCCTTTTGCAAGTAGGTGAACTCGCGAACCCGGGTATTGCCCTTCTTGTCGTGGAGGATCAGCGACACCTGGGACATGAAGCTTTTGCCGTCGTTGCGATCCCGCACCTGGCGGATGATTTCATCGGCATTCTGGCCGTCGGCGGCGGTGGCGCAAGCGCCGCTCAGGATCAGTGCGGCAGCGGTCAGACTTTTGAATAGCGGCAACATGGGAACTTCCCTTTTCGTCAGATGGA
Organism: Pseudomonas sp. NPDC099000; assembly: GCF_044759925.1. Classification (NCBI taxonomy): domain Bacteria; kingdom Pseudomonadati; phylum Pseudomonadota; class Gammaproteobacteria; order Pseudomonadales; family Pseudomonadaceae; genus Pseudomonas; species Pseudomonas sp. NPDC099000. Next base: position 27,695 of record NZ_JBIWAF010000017.1, on the reverse strand, counting down.
TATGGTCGAGCCAAAGCGCCAGGGGCACGCAGGCGTCATGGGGTTAAAACAGGTAACCGGCGGACAGCCGCACTTGGTCGCGGTTGTCGTACTCGCCGAAGGGTTTGTCGGGCTTGCCGAAGAACACATCCACTTCCAGCCCGAGCTTGATCCAGTCCACCGGTTTGTAGGTGAAGATGCCTTGCAACAGCGCATCGTCTTTGAACGGTGGCGAGGCGGCGACCACCAGCCGGCTCTTGAGGCGGTCCTGCCAATGAGTGCCTTCGGCCGACAGGGTGAACAGGTGCTCGCGCTTGTCTTGCAGCATGCCGTCCTGCCAGTCGAGCAATTGCTGCTGCTGCCATTGCAGGGAAATCAGCCAGTCGCGCAGCAGGTAATCGACGCCCAGCAACGACTTGACCATAGGCGTGCTGTCGGCGCCGTAGGCACGGGTCGGATTGGTCACCCGCCAGTTGTCGAACCAGGCAATTTCGCTGCGCACCACGATGCTGTGACCGGCATCGATCGCCAGCCCCGCGCCACCCATGGTGTAACGGGGAAACTGGCGCTCCAGCCGAGTTCGACCGTCATCGGCCAGGCCTTCGACGGCGTACACCGGGTCCTGTTGACGGGCGTTCAGTGCGACGAAACTGGTGTCCACCGAACCGATCCGGCCGTTGGCGCTCAAGCCATAGGAAAAGCCCTTGTCACCGTCGTAGCCGGGCTTGGAATCCAGCAGAAAGTATTGCGGATCCGGCACGGCAAACAGCGGCGCGTCGAACTCGCTGCCTGCCACCGGCGGCTGGTTTTTCACAAAATCGGTGACCCACAGCGCCTCCAGTTCCCACTCGCCCACCGGTTGCGCAAACCGCACCATGGGTACTGCGATCCGGCTGTCTTCCAGTAGCGGAGTCAGGCCATCGCGATAGTCCACCGGGTTGATCTGATCGAGCACCCGCAACTCATCGGCACGGCCCCAGACCACTTGCTGCCAGCCGACAGTCACTTCGCCGTCGCCCACCGACTGGCCCCAGTACAGATGCCGCCAGTCGGCATCGAAACGGTATTTGTCCCGAGCCCGTTCGCTGTACGGATTGTTGCCGTCGTAGCGGGCGTCGTAACGCACGCGGCCCTTGGCCTTGTAGTAACCGCCGTCCCAGTTGTCTTCCAGGTTGGCCTTGAAATACACGGCCTTCTGGGTGACCTGGTCGTCACCGTGCAAGCGCAACGCGGTGGCCACGCCGACTTCGGCGTCGGCGTAATCCGGCTTGAAGTCCTCGACCGTCAATTCAGCCAACGCCGGTTGCGCGGCCATGCACGCCAAAACCGCCCACGCCGTGCGGCTGATGTGTAATCCCTGCATGGCTACATTCCCAACCCGACACCGCCGTCGATCACCAGGCTCTGGGCGGTTACCCCGCCCGCTTCGGGGCTGGCCAGGTAACGCACCATCGCCGCGACTTCTTCGCTTTGAATGAAGCGGCGCATCGGCAGTTTCTTCTTGGCGTTGCGCAGGATCTGTTCCTGGGTCAGCCCGGCAATCGCCGCTTGCGCCGCCAGTTCACCTTGCAGCATCGGCGTATCGATCCACGCGGGGAGAATCGCATTCACCGTGATCAGCCGGGGCGCCAGGTCCATCGCCAGGGCCTTGGTCATGCCGACGATGCCGTGCTTGGAAGCGCAGTACGCGGTGTTGCGGACCTTGCCGGCGCGGCCGAGGATCGACGACATGTTGATGATCCGCCCGCGATCCGGCATCAACGGCAGGCACAACGAGGTGACGTAGAACGTGCCGTTGAGGTTGACCGAAATCACCTTGTGCCAGTTGTGCAAATCTTCCGGTTCATTCTCGTTGCAGATGCCGGCGCTGTTGACCAGCACGTCGACGTAATCCACTTGCCTGGCGAGCATTTTGAAGAACGCTTCCATGCCCGGCAGGTCGGCAATGTTGGCCGCATGGGTTTCGACCCGTGCCTTGATCTGCCCGTGTTGCTCGTCGACCCAGCGTTGCAGTTCCGGCAAATCCAGGTCCAGCAGGATCAAGCGGTGACTGGCGTCGGCGGCAAAATTCTCCGCGACCGCCCGGCCGATGCCCTTGGCGGCACCGGTAATCAGAATGGTCCGGCTCATGGCATTTTCAACCCGCCGTTGACCGGCAGGACCTCACCCGTCAGGTACAAGCCGCGATCGGCGATGTACAGCACCGCCTCGGCAATTTCATGGGGTTCGGCGTAACGCTTGATCAGCAACCGTGACTGGATTTCCTGTTCCTGACTGCCAATCAGGGCCGTACTCATTTCGGTGTTGACGATGCCGGGGGCCACCGCATTCACCCGGATGTTGCGCGGCGCCAATTCCACCGCCAGGGCACGGGTCAGCGCTTCGACGCCGCCCTTGGCCGCGGCATAGTTGCTTTGCCCCTTGCCCGGTTTCTGCGCCGCCACCGAACTGATGTTGACGATGCAACCGCTACGCTGGCGCATCATGGACGGAACCACCTGCTGACAGCAGAGCAAGGTGCCGATCAGGTTGGTCTGGATCACCTCGATGATGTCGCGACTCGGCATCGTCGCCAGCAACCCGTCACGGGTGATGCCAGCGTTGTTGACCAGCAGATCGACGCGCTGGAAATGCTGGTCGACCCGTTCGAAAAAGCCCTTGATGCTGTCACCGCTGCTGACATCGCATTGCAGCGCCAGACAGTCGAGGCCCAGTGCCTTAACCTCATCACGTAACGACATGGCGGCCACTTCGTCGCGCACATAACTGAACGCGATCTGATAGCCCGCGCCGGCCAGGGCCAGGACAATCGCCCGGCCGATGCCACGACTGCCACCGGTCACCGCTGCTACTTTGTTCGGCATGACCGTTCCTTAAAGTGAGTTGTCTGTCTTGAACTGCGCGAGGCTGAAGCCGTGGGTCGCGGCCAGGGCACGAATCTGCTGCACTTGCTCGCGGCTGATATCGCCGTAGGAGTAGTGCTGTTTCATCCCGGACAAGCCCATCAACACCGACTCCGCCATGCAGGCGTACAGCTGACCTTCCTTGAGGTAGGCGCGCACGTTGCGGATCAGGCCATCGCCCAGCGGGGTCTGGACAATTCCGCCGTGCATGTAGAGCACGTCGGACCGTTGGCTGGAGAGGTTCTGATCGACGTTCAGCGGCACCGCGATGTCGCAGATCACGCTGTTTTCGGCGAAGTGTCCGGCACCGAGAAACGGTTGAGGCGCGTTCGCTGCACAGAGCACGATGCGCGCCTGTTTCAGCACATCAAGGTCATTGCTGACGGTGATGAACGCATTCGCGCCCAGGCGTTCTTCGACCAGGCGTTGCACGCGCAAACCGAGGTCGGCGCCAGCACCGTGGGCCTGCAACAACGCGTCGATGCCGTCGAGTTTCTGCAAGCGGTTGGCGAGGCGGTCGTGCTCGGCGACACCCTTGAGAATCGCGCGGGCGGCCTCGGCGTAAATCAACTGGGCGGTCTTCTCCAGGCGGCGCAGGGAGCCGTCGCGACCGCTACCGATCAGGATCAGGTGCTCGACACTGGTGGACAACAACGAGGCGTAAGTCGAAGCAATGTTGCCCGCCGCGCCGACCACCGCCGCCGTCTGTTCGCTCAGTTCCAGGCCTTGCTGTTTGCAGCCCTGCTCGATCGCTTCCAGGCCCATGCCGATGGTCAGCGCGTTGCCGGAAGTCAGCGCCATGTCGGGGATCTTCAATGCCTGACAGTTGTTGGTGACGATCGAGGTGTACATACCGAGACCGGCCACGCTGTAGCCATCGGCCCGGGCATCACGGATGCGATTGCCGACTTCGTCGCGGATGGTGTCCAGGTCGCCACTGGCGATGTACGCGGCCATGGCATCGGAGTCCATGCACAACGGGTACAAGGTGAACTCCACGGCGGTGCCGAGTTTCGAACGAATAAGCACCGGGCCGATCGGCGCGGCACGCCGCTCCGGCGCCATGCGCTTGATGAATTCGCGTTTCTGTTCGGCGCTGAGGGTGGACAGCGACGGGTCGACATCACTGAGCATGTCCGAATCGATCAGGTGATTGATGAACGCCACGCGCGCCACCACGCGAACGCTCTCGTCAGGCTTTGGGAGGTTTTCAGGTTCCCTGAAACTCACCTCGCGAGCCGGTACTTCTTGGATGCTGTCGGCGCACACCCCGGCCGCCAGCGGGAAGGCATCGCGGCGACGCAGCATGTCGCAGACCTTTTGCAACGAGCCGATCAAGCCGTCGATTTCTTCGAAAGTGATGCACACCGGTGGCTCGAGGCGAATCACGTTGGCGTTGCTGCCCGACGGCGCGACCCGTAGCGATTCGAATTGCAGCAGGTAACCGGCGATGATGTAACCCAGCGCATCGTTGTACTGCGCCGATGCCTGGACCAGCGAACTGGTGCCGCTCAGGTCGTGCAGTTCGAACCCCAGCAGCAACCCGCGACCACGCACATCGGCAATCACATCCGGGTACGCGGCTTTGAGTTCGAGCAACGACGACTTGAGGTATTCGCCTTTCTTGCTCACGTCCTTGAGCATCGCGCTGTCGTTCGCAAACAAGCGGCGCAAGGCCGACAGGGCGATATGGCACGAGGCATCGTCTTCGGCGAAGGTCGAACTGTGGATGTAGCTGAAATCGGTTTCGTAGTGACTGGCGCGGATGACGGTCGCGGCAATTTTCATCAGGCCACCGCCCAGCGCTTTGGACAGGCAGTAGTAATCGCCCTGCAAGTTGAAATGGCTGGCGCCGAGCAAAGTGCCAGTGCGGCCGAAACCCGATTGCACTTCGTCGATGATCAGCGGGCATTGCTGCTCGTTGCACAGGCGACGCAGGGCCAGGTAGAACTCGCTGGCGAACTCGTTGATGCCGCCCTCGCCCTGGATCGGCTCCAGCAACACCGCCGTGATCGCGCTGAAGGCTTCACGGCGCACCTGCAAGGTCTCGCCGCTCCACTCCAGGCTCAGCCAATGCCGCATATGACGGGCCGGAAGATCCAGGAGTTGCTGGGGTTGCTGCGGATCGATGAACTCGACGTTGAGACCAAAACGGGCGAACGGCTGGCGGTACTGTTTGCCGTAGGTCAGCTGGACGGTGTTCACCAGTTTGCCGTGGAAGCTGCCGCGCAGGGCGACGAATACAGGCTCGACATGCAACTGCGCAAGGTTGTGTTGACGCACCGCTTCCACCACTTGGCGCACGGTCACGTAAGACAGGTTTTCCGGCAGCAACCCGGCGGGCAGGTCAAGGTCGTCGACGTCCAGTTCGACATAGGCCCTGTCGCTTGCGGTCAGGTTGGCGAGGGCAAAATCCCGCTCGTCGAACTGCTTCTGCAAGGTTTTCTGGCGGCGATATTCGGCGTGCTTGACGGCGATTTCCACCGACTCGGCGCCACTGTTTGAGAAGGTCGAAATGTAGCGCTCGCTGTTGTTCAGCTCACGGTTGAACGCTTCGCTGAGTTCGCGCCCCAACAGACCGGCCGCACCGCGCACGGACATCTGCGCATTGAATGGCACATCGGCGCGCAGCAGACCGCAGAGTTGATCGACGAACTGCGGGTCATTGTGGCCAAACAACGCAGCGCCGTAACCGCCGAGGAAGTCGGTGACGGTCACCTCGGCGCCCTGTTTGTCGCGATAAAACAGTTTGCTGCCCAGCGCCCGGTGGAACTGGCATTCCAGGCCCAGGGCCTGCATCAGTTCAACAAATTTTGGTCGAACGTAATCGCGGTAATCCATAACAGTCATATCCCTTGATCAGAAAAGTAGAGGCGATTCATTGCTCGGCCGCCTGATAATCGAGCTGGTAACAGGCGCTGAAACCGTTGTCGTCGCGGTTGATAATCAGGCAGTCACGCAGCACCGCGTCCCGCCCCTCACCGAGCACAAACGGCAGGTGCGGATCCACCGATTGCTGCAACCCGATGATCGGCGGCACACGCTGGGCCTGCAGTGCGTTGCGGGCCAGGATCAGGTCGACCAGGCTCGGCGCGCCGCTGAGAATGCCGGTCACCGGCACGCTACTGGTGATGTGCGCGGCACCGGCGCGGGCGAGCGTGCGGGCCAGGTCGGCGTCTTTTTGCGGATCGCCGCTGGCGCTGCTGACCAGCAAATCGACCTGCTTGTCCGGCAGGTTCAACGACCCCAGCCGCGGATGGGCGAAGAGTGCCGACAGGCAGGTCTGCGGGCCATCCGGCAGATCGTCGGCCCGGCGCAGAATCAACGCCGCCGCCCCTTCACCGGCAATCCCGCCCGTACCCTGGCGATCGAATGCACGCAGGGTCTGGGAACCGTCGGTGCTGATCACGCCGGCCTCGGCCAGCGCGGCCAGCGCCAACGGGTCGAGTTCACTGCCGGCGCCGACCACAATCGCCGCATCGATACGACCGCTTTGCAACGCTGCGCACGCCTCGCGCAACGCCGCCAGGTTGCCGGCCACGCCTTGCATGTAAGCGTTGCACTCGCACTCCAGTTTCAGCGCCAGGCTGACAATTCCGAGCAACCCGTTACTCAGGCTTTTGAGCACCAGGAACGGGTCGAGCGCACGCTCTTGCAACACCCGCTGAGCGAGGCGCCGCATGTCGGCACCGGACTCATCGCGGCACTCGTGAAGCAATTCACCATAGGCCGCCAACGACGGATGGGTATAACCGCCCTGGCAGCAATAGAGGCCGTAGCGCAGACCGTCATTGCCCGGTTCAAGCCCGGCTTCGGCCAAGGCCTGACGCACCGCGCTGACACCCCAGATCACGGCCGGCGGGCAGTAGCGCTGGAGGTTCTGGGCCACGTCCTGGCGACTGGTTTGATGGTCTTCATCACTGACATGCCCGAAGGCCGTCACGCGCTCACTGTGGAACAATTTCGACTGCAGCACGGCGATGCCGCTGCGGGCTTCACTGGCCGCCGACCAGAAGCGTTGCACGCCCCAGCCGCTGGGTAATACGCAACCGCTGCCAGCGATCGCAACACGCACAGTAGCGCCCGTCATTGTGAGTGCTCCCGATATTTGCCAAGGGCCAGCGAGGTGTTCAGGCCACCAAAACCGAAGGAGTTGCTCAAGGCAAAATCCACCCGGCGGCTGACCGCCTGCCCGGCGCAATAGTCCAGGTCGCACTGCTCATCGACCTCATGCAGGTTCACGGTCGGCGTGACCAGATCGTTCAGGCATGCCAGGGCCGTTACCATGCATTCCGGCGCACCGGCGGCGGCAATCAAGTGCCCGAATTGGGACTTGTTGGCACTGATGGCCAAGGACCGGTAGTGCTTGTGCTCGGCGAACACACTTTTGATCGCCAGGGTTTCGGCGACGTCATTGAGCGGCGTCGAAGTGCCGTGGGCGTTGATCAGATCGATCTGTTGCGCACGCAGGCCGGCGTCGTCCAGCGCGGCTTGCATCGCCAGCGCCGCGCCCCGGCCTTCGGGTTGCGGGGCGGTGACTTTGTAGGCGTCCAGGCTGCTGCCGAAGCCAAGCACTTCGGCATACGGCGTCGCCCCTCGCGCCAGTGCATGTTCAAGGCTTTCCAGCACCACGAAACCACCGCCCTCGCCGGCAATCAGGCCACTGCGATCACGGTCAAACGGCCGGCACAGATCGACGCCCCAGCGCTGTTCGCTCGATGCCGCGCCGAGCAAGTACAGCGCGGCCATGGTGTCGAGGTTCAGCACCGAATCGGCGCCACCGGCAATCGCCACGTTCACTTCACCGCGACGAATCATCTGGAAGGCATTGCCGATGGCCTGGGAGGCTCCGGCGCACGCGCTGCTGATATTGATCACGGGGCCTTCGCAGCCAAAGCCGTCGGCAATCACCCGCGCTAGCCGGTCATTGCCTTGGCGCAGCGAGCCGTCGTCATTGACCTCCCCGGCACGCGGCATCAGGTGTTGCCAGCCCGGAGCGCGGCCATCCGGTGCCTGGGTCAACAGCATGTCGGCCAGCATGTGTTGAGGTGCACCCGAAGCGCAGAGCACGGCGGCTTCACGCAGCTGCTCAGGCGCAAGTCCGCTGTCGTTCACCGCCTGGGTGGCGGCCACCCAGCCAAAGCGACTGCGCTTTTCCAATGCAACGGTCCAGGCCGGATGGTCCTGCAGGGCCTCGGGCAACAGACTCATGTCCACGGCTGCGGCGTAGCGCACCGGGAACGTGCCGTCCTCCACTCCGTCGGGTTGCCATGGGCGCACACAATGTTCGGCGCCGAGCATTTTTTCCCAGAGGGTTTGCCATTCGAAACCGAACCCGGTCACGGCGCCCATGCCGGTGATCACAATCCGTGTCGCACTCATGTGTGCTTCTCCATGGTTTCACTGGCCAGGAGCAAGGCGCCCCAATGACCGGCGCGGCTATGGCTGACAAGCAGCGTGTAGCCCGGTGTCGCCGAGGTATTTTGAGAGTGGTGCAAGGCCAGCGCGATCTCGGTCAGCAAGGCACTGGCGCCAAGGTCGCCGGTCATGGCCCGGGCGCTGCGAACGTCCCGTGGGTGGTCGGCGATCAGGCTCATCAACTGCGCATCCTCGGGATTGGCGACGATCTGCCCGACGTCACCGAGGCGCAGTTTTTCCAGGCTCAGCGCCTGGTCGATCACCCGCCAGCCAACCACAGAGCCACGTTGCGGATCAGCGCTGTAACCCCGGGCGAACCCGGCGATGCGCAAGGCGTTCGGGGTGTCGGGCGCAGGTGCCAAGCCGAGCAGCAGCGCCGCGGCACCCTCGCCATACATCGCCTCGCCGGCCTGATGGGGTTCACGCAGATACAGGGCCGGCGTCAGGTTCGGGCTGCTGCTGACCACCAGCGCGGCGTCGGCGCGTTGCTCGACAATCTGCTGGCAGGCTTCGATCAGGGCATCGAGCCCGGCGTTTTCCTGGGAACAGAACCCACCCATCGGCCCGTGGCATTGCAACGCTTCGGCCACGTAGGCCATCACGCTGCTGTTGAGCAGCGTCAGGGCATGCAGCGGTGGTGTGTTGGCCAACAGTTGCGTCAGTGGCTTTTGCGGTTGCTCGCCGATTGCTTGCACCGCGTCCCAGCAAGGACTTGGCGCGTCGACCTCCGGAATGGCCGCCGTCAGGGCGATCCGTGCCGGCGGCAGATTCAGGGCCGCCAGCGCGGGGGCCAGGCGCGCCGCGCAATGCAATAGCCGCAGGCCTTGTGGTTCGACGCTGCGCTGGATCTTGCGGTCGAACAGATCGCTGGCCAGGCGCGGTGTCGTCAGCGGGTAAGCCCGTCGCGTCGCGTCGAATGCCAAGGGTTGTGACGAGGGTGGCGTCCCGAGCAAGTCGGCACATTCGCTGCCGGCGGCGTTCAATACGGCCGCCGAATGGATGTAAACGGCAATGCTCATGTCATGCCCTCCCCAGAACCAGCGAGCTGTTGACGCCGCCGAAACCGAACGAGTTGGACATCACCACGTTGATCGACTGGCGCATCGGCTCGCTGAGAAACTTCAGTGAGGGGTATTCGGCGCGGTCGTGATCGTAATTCAAGGTCGGCAACAGCACGCCGTCCCGCAGGCTGATCAATGACAGCACCGCTTCAATCGCGCCGCTGCCCGCCAGGGAATGACCGATGGCCGATTTGTTGGCAGTGAACGTCACGTGTTCCTGGCACTCGCCGAACACCCGTTGCAAAGCCAGGGCTTCGCAACTGTCGTTGGCCTGGGTCGACGTGCCGTGGGTGTTGACGTGTTGCACGGCGCTGCTGAGCAGCCCGGCGTCTTCAATGGCGGCTTCCATGCATTCCTCGTATTTGCTGCCATCCCGGCTGCTGGAGGTCATTTTTTGTGCCTCGCACACATTCGCGTAACCCAGCACACGCCCCACCGGCGTGGCTTTGCGACGTAGGGCATGCTCGGCGGATTCGAGAATGACCATGGCCGCGCCTTCGCTGATCACGAAGCCGCAGCGGTCGGGCATAAACGGTCGACTCTGCTCGCTCGCCGGCAGGTCGGCCTGGCACAGCGCGCCAAGGCTGTTGAACATGTAATACGGCAACTCGTTGGCCATCAGTTCGACGGCACCGCAAATGGCCAGGTCGATTTCGCCGCGCTCGATCGCCCGGTAGGCGCTGCCGATCGCCATGGTGCCGGCGGCGCAGGCATCGGAGTGGGTCGAAATGTGATCGCGGATACCGAGCGTCTCGGCCAGGTGCAAGGTCTGCTGATCGACCCGGCGCCCGAAAACCGCGCGCGACGGCGCCGGGTTGTCCAGCAGTTGATCCAGATCGACACGCCCGTCCTCATCCATGCAGCGACTGGCGCGATGCAGATCATGGCTGTCCGCGCAGTACTTGTTGGCCCCCAGGAACAATCCACTGCGGGTGTGAGCAAAGGCTGTCGGGGTCAGGCCGGCGTGCTGCAAGGCTTGTCGGGCGACAAATTCGGCCAGCACGCTTTGCCGCGGATGCAGCGCGGCATTGCCGCCGAATCCTGCGGCGATCTGCTGCCACTGGCCGTCGTCGATAAACCCGGCCGCGCTGTTGTTGAAGCCCAGCGCCTTGAACCGTGGATGTTCGCGAACACAGGACTGCTTCTGGCAGATCCGCTCGAACAACGTGGCGGCGTCCAGTGCCATGGGCGCCACCAGACCGAATCCGGTCACATAGACTTCTCGTGTCCGCATGAGAACTCCTACACCGTCTCTTTGACGTGGGTGGCCACAAATTGCTCCACCAGTTGGCGTGAAACCTCGTCACCGTCGGCCGGCACCAGCCGCGCACTGCAAGCGCCACAGACCACTTGCTGGCGTTCGTTCAGCACGGCTTGATGAGCGCCGCAATCGGGGCAGCTTTGCGGCAGGTAGTTGAAGAGGTTGCGGCACTGTTGCGCCCAGTTGCGCACGGTGGTGGCGGCAAATACCTGCACCGGTTGCATACCGGCCTTGAGTTGATCAGGGGAATAGGCGCTCAAGCTCTGTTCGAGCAGGACCTTGCCGTTTTCGGTGATGCGACCGCTAGCCAGGAACTCGCTGGCGTCGCCGCAAACAGCGACGGCGTGATCCAGCACACTGGTTTTGGGCAAGGTGCAGCCATACTGACGACCCAGTTGAAAGCTCAGGTCGACGATGTCCAGTGAATCGGCGCTGAGGTCCTCGACGATGCTGCTGTTCTCATCGATATCCTCGGCGCTCATCACCAACAGTTGCGCGAGGATCTCGCGGGTGCTGGCAATGACGTTTTCCAAGTCCAATGGATTGTTCATCTCTATCTCCCTATATGTCGTGATTGATTCATAAATTCCGTATGTGAGAAGTAACTATTCCCACAGCAACTTCTCACGCGGCGGAAATCTAAACTCTGCCCTTAAGGGGAGAGTCAACGAACTCTTTAAAGTTTTTTAACAACTTGAGACAGGCATCCGAACGGGCCTGCACAACTGCACTCGGTTGGTGCGAAGCCTCGCGTCAATCGACATATTTACTTAACAAAGGCTGCGTATGGTGGGGCACGCACTGTATCGATGGCTAAATAGGGGGAGGCCCAAAAATATTAACTTCCGGCTCATAGCACGGACGTATAAAGAATAAAAACCGGACAAGTAAAATAGTTATAACTTCATAACCATTGCTCTATATCAGCGCCGCAGTAAATTTATGCGTCTTGATGGTTCGCAAGCCCATCCGGGCAAACCCGGCACAGCGCTTCTGAGTAACTGAGTGTCGAGCACAGACAACTGACCGAGTGCGGGGCGCTATACGGTGCGTCTTCCGTTCTTCTGCCACTGTCTGGAGTCCACATGACCGCACCCATTACCGTTCTTCGCGACACCCACCCGCTGCCGGTGCTCGATGCCTGCAAATGGGAAAAACTCGAAGGCGACCCGCACACCGTCAACCTCAACGCCTACACCAGCGAAGACGGCAGCAAGATCATGGGCACCTGGATCTGCACGCCGGGCAAGTGGTATGTGGAATACGTGAAGTGGGAATACTGCGATTTCCGCGAGGGGTATTGCATCATCACCCCGGAAGGCAAAGAGCCGATCCATTTGCGTGCCGGTGATATTTTCGTCATCGAGCCGGGGATGAAAGGCACGTGGGAAGTGGTTGAAACCGTGCGCAAGTATTTCGTGTTTGCCTGATGCAAAAAACCGGGCCCTGTGGCGAGGGGGCTTGCCCCCGTTCGGCGGCGAAGCCGTCGTAAAACCTGCCAATGCGGTGTGACTGAGGAATGTGGGGGGAGCGCTACGCACTCCAACGGGGGCAAGCCCCCTCGCCACAGACAATCACCCTCCCCACAGGCAGCCGCTCGCCACAAAAACCCTTACTGCGGTTTGCGATAGCTGTTAATGATCGCCGAGAAGTCTTTACCACCCTCCCCACGCTGGCTCATCGCCTGATACAACTGCTGGGCCACCGCGCCGAGCACCACCGGTTGGTGTGCCTGACGTGCCGCCTCAGTGGCCAGCCCCAGATCCTTGAGCATCAGCTCAGCACCGAAACCACCGGTATACCCGCGCGAGGCCGGCGCCGTTTCGACGATGCCCGGCCACGGGTTGTACATCTCCGAACTCCAGCAACGCCCGGTGGAACTGTTGATGATTCCGGCCAGCACGGTGGTGTCGATGCCGAGTGCATCGCCCAGCGCCATGGCTTCACTGACGCCAACCATGGAAATCGCCAGCAGCAGGTTGTTGCAGATCTTGGCGATCTGCCCGGTGCCGACTTCGCCGCAATGAACGATGTTGCGGCCCATCTGCGCCAGCACCGGTTGCAGGGTGGCGAACAGTTCTGGGGTGGCGCCGACCATAAAGGTCAGCGTCCCGGCCGCTGCACCGCCCGTACCGCCAGAGACCGGCGCATCGGCCATGGCCACGCCTTGCTTGGCCGCGGCGGCTGCCACATCTCGCGCGGTCTGCGGATCGATGGTGCTGCAATCCACGGCCGGCACGCCCTTGCCGATGCCGGCGAGCACGCCGTCCTCACCCAGCCAGACGCTGCGTACATGCACGGCGGCGGGCAACATGGTGATCACCAGTTCCGCACCTTGTGCCGCTTCTCGGGCCGAAGCGCTGATGCTGCCGCCCAGTTGTTCCAGCTCGGCCAGAACGGTTTTATTCAGGTCCACCAGGCTCAGTGCGTGGCCGGCCTTGATCAGGTTGCGCGCCATCGGCGCGCCCATGTTGCCGAGACCGATAAAAGCGATTTTCATGTCCCGCTCCTTAACGCAAGTTGATGGTGGTGTTCACACCGTCGTTGACGCTGTCGTCATCGAACCAGCGACTGGTGACCGTCTTGGTCTGAGTGTAGAACTGCACCACTTGCTTGCCATACGGACCGAGGTCGCCCAGTTTGGAGCCGCGCGAACCGGTGAAGCTGAAAAACGGGACCGGCACCGGAATCGGAATGTTGATGCCGACCTGGCCGACGTCGATTTCGGTCTGGAATTTACGCGCCGCTGCACCGCTCTGAGTGAACAGGCCAGTGCCGTTACCGAACGGGTTGGCGTTGACCAGCGCGATGGCCTCGTCGAGGGTGTCGACTTCCAGGACCACCAGCACCGGGCCGAAGATTTCCTGGGTGTAGATTTGCATTTCGGGCGTCACTCCGGAGAACAGGGTCGGCCCTACAAAGTTGCCCTTCTCAAAGCCTGGAACGGTGACGTCGCGACCATCGAGCTCAAGCTTGGCGCCTTCCTTGATGCCGCTTTCGATCAGATCGAGAATCCGCTGTTTGGCTTTTTTGGAAATCACCGGGCCAACGTCAGTGCCCGGTTCGCTGCCGGCATTCACCTTGAGGTTCTGCGCCAACGCCTTCAGGTCAGGTAGCCACTGCTTGGCCGCGCCCACCAGTACCACCACCGAAGTGGCCATGCAGCGTTGACCCGCTGCGCCGAAACCGGCGCCGACCAGCGCGTTCAGTGCTTGAACGCGATTGGCATCCGGCAGCACCACCGCATGGTTCTTCGCGCCCATCATCGATTGCACGCGCTTGCCGTGTTTGCCGGCCAGATCGTAGACGTGGGTGCCGACCGCGGTCGAACCGACGAAGGAAACAGCCTTGATGTCCTTGTGGGTGCAGAGCGCGTCCACCACGTCCTTGCCGCCATGAACCACGTTGAGCACGCCCGCCGGAACGCCGGCCTCGATCGCCAGTTCCACCAGCAGCATGGTCGACATCGGGTCCTGTTCGGACGGCTTGAGCACGAAGGTGTTGCCGCAGGCGATGGCCATCGGGAACATCCACAGCGGAATCATCGCCGGGAAGTTGAACGGGGTGATGCCGGCGCAGACGCCGATAGGCTGACGCAAGGTGTAGGTGTCGACGCCGCCGGCGACGTTCTCGGCAAACTCACCCATTTGCAGGCTGCCGATGGAGCAAGCGTGTTCGACCACTTCCAGGCCGCGGAAGATATCGCCTTCAGCGTCGGCGATGGTTTTGCCTTGTTCGTTGCTCAGCACGACGGCGATGCGTTTGGAGTGCTCGCGAATCAACGCCTGGAGCTTGAGCATGATGCGCATCCGCGCGCCGATCGGCGTCAGCTTCCAGGTCTGGAAGGCGCGATGGGCGGCGCTGATCGCGGCGTCCACTTCCTGCGCGGTGGCGAACGGAACCTTGGCCAGCACTTGCTGGGTCGCCGGGTTGACGATGTCGTGCCACTCGGTGGTCTGGGACTCGACCCACTCGCCGTCGATCAACAGCTTGACGGTCTGGACAGTGGTTTCGTTGGGCGTGAGCGATGCGTTCATGTTGGTCTCCAATACTTATTGTTATGCAGGGAGCCAAGGCGGATAAGTCGCCTTGAGATGAGGCGTGTGTCGCGAATTGGTTGTCGGACTGTTTTTGGAGTATAGATGTGCAAACTTCTAATAAGAACGCACATAAAAGCCGGTCCATCATGCAAAAAAACATCACGTCCTTAGGCTCGTTGAACTGGGATGACCTCAAGTTTTTCCTCGAAGTCGCCCGCACCCGCAAGGCCAGCACCGCGGCCAAGCGCCTGGCGGTCGACTACACCACCGTGTCGCGGCGCATCAGTTCGCTGGAAGCGGCATTGGGTACTCTGCTGTTCGAGAAATCCCGGACCAGCGGTTTTGTCCTGACCGCCGAAGGTCAGCGCTTGCTGGGTTACGCGGAATCGATTGAAAGCACGCTGCACATGGCCTGCGAACAGGTTTCGGGGTCAGGGGTGGCATTATCCGGGCATGTCCGCATGGGATGCACCGAAGGCTTCGGCAGTTTTTTCATTACCCCGCAGCTGAGCCATTTCGTCGACGCCTACCCGGCGATCTCGGTGGACATCCTGCCGCTGCCGCACTTCATCAGCCTGTCCAAGCGCGAGGCGGACATCGTCATCGCCCTGGAGCGCCCGGAGCACGGCCCGTACGTCTGCTGCAAACTCTGCGACTACAAACTCCAGCTCTACGCAACGCAGGATTATCTGGACAAGCACCCACCGATCCGCCGCCCGGCAGACTTGGGCAAGCATTCATTCATCAGTTATGTCGACGATCTGGCGTTCAGCTCGGAGCTGTTGTATCTGGCGAATGTGTTGCCCGGCGCCAGCGCCAATCTGCGCAGTACCAGTGTGATCGCACAATTCGTGGCCGCACAGCAAGGACGCTCGTTGGCGATTCTGCCGTGCTTCCTCGCGGCTCAGGACCCGCGTTTGCTGCCGGTGTTGCCGGAAGAGATCAACATCACCCGGCAATTCTGGATGTACTGCCGCGAGGACCTGAGGAAGCTCAAGCGGATTACCCTGTTGTGGGATTACATCCGCGCCGTCACCGAGCAGAATCAAGGCCTGTTGATGGGTGAAAGCCGGGAGATGCTGTTCGCCGACTAGTCGGCGCTCACCACAATCGATACCCGGCGGTTTTCGGTGCGGCCTGTGGCGGTGTCGTTCGACGTCACCGGCTGACTGCTGCCGAGACCGCGCAGCTGGATGTTTTCGTCTTTCATGCCGACCGTGGTCAGCACCTTGCCGACGCTTTTCGCGCGACGCAGGGAGAGTTGTTCGTTGTAGGATTCTTTGCCCGAAGCATCGGTGTGACCGTCGACCCGCACTCGCTCGATGCCGACACCGAGCAATGCCTTGCCGATCTTCTGGACGATCTCGGTACTGGCGGCATTCAGGCTGTCATCGTCACTGCCAAACAGTACTTTACCGGACAAACCAAACGCCCAGCCCTCATCGGTCAGCTCGAAGCCTTGCTGTTTGAGTACAGCGATTTGCGCCGGGGTCAGACCTTTTTGTGGTGCGGTCTGGCACCCGGTCAATGCCAGCACGGCCATGAACAAGGTGATCGCGAAAAATCGCAGGGAACGCTGGGTGATTGAGAACACAACTATTAGCTCCTGGTTTGAACGTGGGCGACCGGGTGCTCCGACCCGGACGTGTGCTGTGCACCTCGGGAAAGGCGCTTGGCCTGGTACATCGCCGCATCGGCGGCATTGAGCAACGCACCCGGTGTAGCGCCATGATCCGGGTACACGGCAATACCGATACTGAGTGAAGTCAGGACATGGGTATGACCCGGTAACGGGATTGGCACTTCCATGCTGGCGAGGATCTTGTCGGCAATCCGCTCGGCGTCTTCGGTTTTGTGCAGCGGCGACAGCAGCACCGCAAATTCGTCACCGCCCAGACGCGCCACCAGATCCTCTTCGCGCAACTGCGCCCGAACCCTGCTGGCCACTGCAACCAGCACGGCGTCGCCGGCGGCATGGCCGAAGCTGTCATTGATTTCCTTGAACCGGTCACTGTCGAGAAACAGCACGGCCACACGCTCATTGAGCTTGTGGGCATTGCGCAGTGCACGAATCAGACGACCTTCGAAAAACGCCCGGTTCGGCAGCCCGGTCAGGCTGTCGTGACTAGCCTTGTGTGCCAGGGTTTCGTTTTCGCTTTGCAGGTGGGTCTGCCAGGACTCGAGTTCATCGAGCAAGGCATTGAAGTCGTTGCCCAGGTTGTCGAGTTCGGCGATATCGGCGGGTGGCACGCGCCGGTCGAAGGCTCGATCGCTGCGGACGGCGTGGGCTACGGCGGCCAGGCTTCGCAGTGGCCCCGTGATCCCGCGAAGTTGTCGGCGCGCCAGGTAGAGTGCGACCCAGGCGCTGACGGCCGTGCACAGAATAATGCCCATCAAGCCGCTGAGCAGAAAGCGCATCAGGCTGCCGCCGTGCCCCGTGAGCTGGATGCTGCCGATTTCCCGGCCTTGATGGACGATCGGCATATTGATGGGCTTTTCCAGGAAGGCCTTGGCAATCTGCATTTCGAGCTCGGAGAACAGCCCGGTTTCCGGTCGCTGCCAACGCGCGAGCAACGTGCCTTTTTGGTCCAGCACCTGGGCGTCGGCGACTTCCTCGGTGGAAGCGATCAGTGCCAGGGCCTCGGTAGCCGCGGCCTTGTCGTTGAACACCACCGCGGCTTCCACGGTGTAATTGATCGAGCGCGCGATCAGGTGCAAGTTGTGGTCGGCATACACCCGCAACGCCAACACACCCAGCAGTGTCAGCGAGAGGCTGGCCATGGCCACGGCCACCAGGGCGACGATCAAGTGGCCGCGGCCGATGACCGAGCGCAAGGTTGGGCGACTACCCGGTTTGAATAGACTCATGGCGCCGCCGACTTGCGGCGGGACAGTTGCAGCACACTGGGGTGAATGCGCACGCCGCTGCGGGCGACGGAGTCGAGGTTGACCTCGAAAGACACCTGATCATCAGTGACCCTGAGGCAAAACAGACTGCCGACGGTGCATTGATCATCGCTCTCGCTGATGCTCAACACCGGGCGTCCTGTCAGCGAATCAAAAAGTTGGCGGCGCTCGGCGTCGGTCAACTTGCCGATGTACACCGCATCGCATTCACCGACAATCGACGGGTTGTCGGCCAACAAACGGCGCACGGTGACGGGCCGACCGGTGGCCTGGGTCGTGCCCTTGACCAGGTCGTCGGTGTATTCGGTGGGGCCGACCACACACAGGCGCAGTTGTGCAGGCTCAACAGGCCAGCGCGCGTAACTGAGAATTCCGAGGACAACCTGAGTGACCGATCTGGCACGTTGGTCGGCCATGCTCACCGGGGTTTCCGATTGAGCGAACACAACACCGGTCATCCAACAGAGAAACCCCGCGAGCAGCACTTGCTTGCGGCCAACGACGCGCCCTGTCGTCCAGACAGCCACCTTCATGCAGGGATTCTCTTCGATGTTACGAAATGATGCCGCAACCATAGCATAGCGTTTATCCCCCAGCGAGGCGGTGCACTACGGCACTTCGGACAGTTTCCGGCGTAGTGCCACCCTTTCAATGGCTCGGCTCGATCCCATCTTCCAATTCCAGCATCAACCCGCTCAAGCGCTTGACCTTGCGCCGTACGGCCTCCTCAAACACTCCGGCACGAGGTTCGATCAGGGTGAACCAGTTTTTGGCCCGGGTGATCCCGGTATAGATCAGTTCCTTGGTAAGTACTGGGTTCAGGGCATCCGGCAGAATCAACGCCGTATGGGCAAACTCCGAGCCCTGGGATTTGTGTACGGTCATGGCGTAAACCGTTTCGACATCGTTGAGCCGACTCGGTAGAACGAATCGCACGCCACCCTGGCCATCATTGCGCGGGAACGCCACACGTAGCACGTGCTTGCCAGCCTCAGGCCCATCACGTTCCGGCAGTTTGAGGGCAATGCCGATGTCGCCGTTCATCAAACCGAGGCCATAGTCATTACGCGTCATCAATACGGGGCGACCTTCGTACCACTGCTGGTCGCTGTCGATCAGTCGAGCCTTGAGCAGGGCGGCAGTCACACGTTGATTCAAACCCTCCACGCCCCATGGCCCTTTGCGTACCGCGCACAACAACTGGAAGGCGTCGAAGGCTTGCAACACCTGACGCGCCCAATCGGTCCAGCGTGAATCATCGAGCAGGCTATCGAGTGGTGGCCGCTGGCTGCGAAGCAGACTCAAGTAGTGGCGATAACCTTGCGGTCCGTCGCCATGGCCTTCGAGCAGCAAGCGCTCCAGTGCCCGGTCGTGCTCACCTTTGAGGGGCAGGGAAAACACGTCGCCGTGACTTCGAGCAGCCAGCAACGTGCGGGCTTCCTCCGGTTTTTGCTGGTTGACCCAACGCGCCAACTGGCCAATGCCGCTGCCCTCACCGAACCTGCGTGAGTGTCGCAGCATGACCACTTGCTGGGCCAGGGGGTGAGTTGCGTCAGCGTCTTCCTGCAAACCGCTGGCGTCCAGACTTTCACCACTGACCGTCTCCAGCCACTGGCGTGTCTGCGGGCTGTACCAACCGGCCTCGGCGTCGCGGCACAAATCACCGAGCACGGCGCCGGCCTCCACCGATGCCAGTTGGTCCTTGTCACCGAGCAACACCAGCCGGGCATGGGCCGGCATCGCGTCGAGCAGATTGGCCATCATCTCCAGGTCAATCATCGAGGCTTCGTCCACTACCAGCACATCCAGCGGCAAGCGATTACCGGCATGGTGACGAAAGTGCCGGGTACCGGGGCGACTGCCCAGCAAGCGGTGCACTGTAGTCACATCAGAGGGGATCTTGTTTCTTACGTTTTCATCGACTTCCAGCGTCCGGACTTGCTGGCTGATGGACTCTGTCAGCCGTGCCGCTGCTTTGCCGGTGGGCGCAGCAAGACGTATGCGCAACGGTTTGCCTGTCTCCACGGCTGGCGCCTGGAGCAATGCCAGCAACCGCACGACCGTGGTGGTTTTACCGGTCCCCGGGCCGCCGGTGACGATACTGAACGCACTGCGGGTAGCCAGGGCACAGGCGAGTTTCTGCCAGTCGATCACTTCGCCGGGTCTGGCTGGACCGAATAAACCAGTGAGTCGCTGGGGCAAGTCATTCGGCGTAGTTTCGTGTTCAGCCAGGCGCAGGCGAAGGGCGTTATCGATGCGCCTTTCGTAAATCCAGTAGCGACGCAGGTACAGGCGCTTGCCCGACAACACCAAGGGCCGGGATTGCGCAGCCTCACGGCCATCGACCGCCAGAGCCACCAGACGACTGGACGCCAGGACCTTGCACCAATGGGCACCGTCCAGCGCTTCAAGCAGTTGCGACGGCAACACCATAGCGCCACTTTGCAGATCACCTTCCGGTGGCAGCGACAGGGCAAAATCCGGCTCTTTGAGCGTCTCGAACAGGTCCAGGCAGACATGGCCGTGACCCAGCTGGTGACTGGTCAATGCGGCGGCGAGTAATACCAACGGATCGTCGTCGGGGGCAAGCTCGTGGAGGAAGGCCACAAAGGCCTTGTCCAGTGCCCGCAGCCAGCCGCGTTCGACCCAGCGCGAGAGTAAAAGCAACAAGTCATCGGCGCGACTCAGGGGTGCCAGATCCGCCAGGCTTTCGGCTGCCAATGGCGTGGGCAGCAAATCGGCGAAGGTGCGACTCATAGCAATACTCCCTGTTCCCAGGCGGGTTCAGCCTTGGGTTCTGACTTGCCCTGGAAGAGTCGATCCAGACGCTCAATGAGCTCTCTGGGCGGACGGGCGAAATACACGCCTTGTGTGGATGCCCGCGTGCCGCGCAAGAACAGGTACAGCGCGCCACCGACATGCCGGTCGTAATCGTAGTCGGCAAGCCGCGCCTTGAGCTGGCGATGCAGGGCCAACAGGTACAACACGTATTGCAGGTCGTATCGATTGTCGAGAATCGACTGCTCCATGGCCTGATCGGTGTACGCCGCGTCATCGGGCCCCAGCCAGTTGGATTTGTAGTCGGCAACGTAATATCGGCCGTCGTGCTCGAACGTCAAGTCGATGAAGCCCTTGAACATGCCGTTGAGCAAGACCGGTTCAGCGGCCACCCGGGCAACGCCGTTGTGGGTGTATTGGCGCACCAGTTCATCAAGCTTGAGTACATCGACTTTATGGCTGGCGAACCAGAACTCCATCTCGA
Source organism: Pseudomonas sp. NPDC099000 (assembly GCF_044759925.1). NCBI lineage: Bacteria > Pseudomonadati > Pseudomonadota > Gammaproteobacteria > Pseudomonadales > Pseudomonadaceae > Pseudomonas > Pseudomonas sp. NPDC099000. The sequence continues at coordinate 6,864 of NZ_JBIWAF010000017.1, read as the reverse complement.
CACGGTATTGGGTGAGCTGCTCGAACACGACCGGATCCTGTCCCCCGCCGAGGTGCAACGAAGACTTGAGCAAGTGTTGCAACCAATCGCTCAGCGTAGTGATCCAGCCTTCCCAGCCACGGCGATTGCAGCGACGGGCAATGGCGTCTTCCACTATTTGTGGTGCGGCAGAAAAACCTTCATCACCGGCCCATTCCAGCAAACCATGGAGAAAGGTGCCGGGGTTTGGGCCGCGGGGGAATCGATGGATATCGGCACCACCAGCGGCCACTTCTCGTGGCGCCTGCGGATCGAGACGTTCATCGTCAAAGAGCTTTTGTGCCTGCGGGTTCTCCGGGGCTTCGTCACTGCCCACGCTCAGACTGTCGCCGATGCGCAAGGCACTGTAAGAAGCAATCCACCAGTTTTCACTGGCTTTGCGTTTGGGTATCAGCGGCGCGAGCAACGTCGCGTCATTGCGAGGGGGGTGGTAATGCTCGGCCGTTGCATGCGGCATATCACCGTACAGAAGTGCCGGGCAGTCCTGTTGTAGATCTTCGAGCCAGCGTTTCAAGCCTGCGGATTCGGCCAATAGCGCCCCGCCGCCCAACAAGTAACCCAACGCAGAAAGGTGCAGCACCGAGCTGTTGTTATTGCCGCGCTTGAGATCGGTCACGCCAAGCCAACAGGCATGTTGCGCCCGGGTCAGGGCGACATAGAGCAAACGCAGATCCTCGGCCAGACGCTCATCATCAGCCAGAGCGATCAACTCGGCAGTCGGCTTCAAGGTCACCTGCGCCTTGCCGTTTGCATCGTGGTAATGCAACGGCAATCGGCTGCCATCCACGGGTTTTGCCGAGCAGATGAACGGCAGAAACACCAAGGGATACTCAAGCCCCTTGGACTTGTGAATGGTCACGACCTTGACCAGTTGCTCGTCGCTTTCCAGACGCAGAATCTGTTCTTCGCCGGCCTGACCGGACAACGCCAGGTGCTCGGACAAATGACGAATCAGCGCTTGCTCGCCATCGAGTTCGGCAGCGGCCTGTTGCAACAGCTCGGACAGGTGCAGCAAGTTAGTCAGTACCCGTTCACCATCGCTGCGCGCGATCAACGAGCGAGGTAACTGGAAGTCATGCAACAAGCGCCGCAACATGGGCAGCACGCCTTGCTTGCGCCACAGCTCACGATAACCGCGGAACTGCATGACCCGCGCTTCCCAGGCCAGTTCGTCCTGATTCAGCCGCTCCAGTTCCGCCAGGGACAGGTTCAGCGTGATGCTGGCCAATGCGGCTCGCAGCGGTCGCTCGACGTCCGGCTCGGCACAGGCTTTGAGCCAGGTCAGCAGGTCGTGGGCTTCTTGAGCGGCGAACACCGAATCCTTGTCCGACAGATAAACGCTGCGCACACCGCGTGCAGACAGTTCGCCGCGCACGGCCTGGGCCTCTTTGCCGTCGCGAACCAGAATCGCGATGTCCGCGGGCAACAGGCCCCGGAAGTCCTTGTCCTGCTCTATGAAACCTGCCCGACCTTCCTGGCCACCATTGAGTAACGCGGTGATTTCACTGGCGCATGCGGCGGCGAGCTTTTGTCGGTATTGCGCGCCGGCAAGCGGCTGATCGGCGGACAGGTGCCAGATGTTCAGAGCCGGCACGAGCTGGCCATCGATGTGCAAAACTTCTTTGCGCCCTTGGGATTCGACGGGCAGAAACGGTACCGGGTTCTCACCGTTCTTTTCACGAAACAGAAACGCACCACGCCCCAGCTCACGAGACTCCGCGCGCTCGAACACATGGTTCACCGCATTGACCATGCCATGGCTGGAACGGAAATTCGTACCCAGAGTATGCAGACGGCCAGCAGTAGCCTGGCGGGCGCGCAGGTAGGTGTAGATGTCGGCGCCGCGAAAGGCGTAGATCGCTTGCTTGGGGTCGCCGATCAGAAACAGGCCGCATTCAGGGTTGTTGTCTTCGATGCGATAGATGCTTTCGAAAATCCGGTACTGCACCGGGTCGGTGTCCTGGAACTCATCGATCAGCGCCACCGGAAACTGCTCGCGAATCAGGGTCGCCAGGCGTTCACCACCCTCGGATTGCAACGCCGCATCGAGGCGCAGCAGCATGTCGTCGAAGCCCATCTCCGCACGGCGACGTTTTTCTTCTTCGAACCGTGCCCCGACCCACTGCGCGGCATGTTGCAGAACGGCCGCGTCGGGGGTTGGCAAGCCGTCGAGGCTGGCCTTGAGCCCGGGCATGGCGTCCAGCGCTGGATGACCGGGGGCGTCGCCTTTCCAGGCTTCGGACATGCCTTCAGGCGTCAGCCGAGTGAAGCCCGTGCCGATATCCAGTTGCTCAAGGGATTCATCTTCGGCCCAGGCTTTCAGTTTTTCGAACCAGGGTTCGAAATAACGTGCCTGCATCTTTCGACCGTCGACACTTTTGCTCGCAACACCTTGGTGACAGATGGCAAGCAGCTCGTCCGCCCATTGGCGCCAGGGCATCTTGAGTTCGAGCAAGGCCAATCGTCGTTCCTGCAAGCACTCGGCGATCAGTTCGGCAGGCTCTTTGCCTTCAACGCTGTCACGCTCACTGGCGAACAAACTGCGTACTCGCGGCAATAACGCCGCCGGCCCTCCCCAATTACCCCGCACCCAGTTCAGCGCATCACCTTGCATCGGATAACAGAACAGCCGCCAGTAATCGCGCAGGACCTCGCCCAGCAGATCGCTATGATCGGTTTCCAGGGTCTGGGTAAACAGGCTGCCACTGTCAAACGCGTGCTCGCGCAACATGCGCTGGCACCAACTGTGGATGGTCGAGACGGCGGCTTCATCCATCCACTGTGCAGCGATGTCCAGACGGTTCGCACAGCCGGACCATTGTTCGGGCAGGTACTCGTCACGCAGTTCAGCGATGAGGCTATCGGGAGCTTGGGTCTCATCACGAAAGTATCGCGCCGCTTCGGCGAGACGGGTGCGAATACGTTCACGCAGCTCTTTGGTTGCGGCATCGGTGAACGTGACAACGAGGATTTGCGGCGGCAACAGTTCACGCCCAAATCCACTCGATTCACCTCCGTGGCCAAGGACCAGACGAAGGTACAGCGCAGAAATGGTGAAGGTCTTGCCGGTACCGGCGCTGGCTTCGATCAGTTGGCTGCCGCTGAGGGGGAACGCCAGGGCCAACGGGGTTTTCGTGGTCATGAGCGCGCCTCCTCACTGGTCAATGAACGCCAGGGGGCTTCAAGCATCGGTTTGTACAAAGCATTGCACCAATCGGGAAAGGTTTCCTCGGCGGTCAGCGCGTCGTAGTCGGCGAACTGCCGGGCCAGTGCCGGGCTTTCACGGCGTTCGCCGTCGGTGGTTTGACCGTCGCCTTCATAGGCCTTGCGAGCGGCGGCATCGGCTTTGGCCGGGTCAGTTTGAGAGAGCCATGCGAAGGCGGTTTTCACGGCAATCGGGAGGGGTTGGCGCATGCCGGTTTGCCATGCTTGCAACAGGTTACTCAGGGCATGACGTGCAGCGTCCTGCTCCAAAGGGGCCAGTAGTAGACTGTCGTCACTGGCGACCAACGCGGTGGTCATGGACATGCCGCTGGCGCAAGCGACCAAGTGATTGACCCAAGGTCGCGTCAGACGATGCCACTTGCGGGTCTTGATCGAACCGATGCTGTTGGGAATCGTGGTAACCGACAGCAGGCCGCCATCCGCACGTTGGTGCAGGCCACTGAGCCAGCCTTCAAGGCGCAGACCTTCCAGCTCCAGGTTGACTGGCAACGCACTGGTGAGCGGTGTCGGCCACAACGCAAGGAGTTGTTCATAACGTTGCAACAGATCCGGCAGCGGCTCTATCAACTCTCGCTGCAGGCATTCGCCGAAACCGGCCATGGGCAAGAGCCCACTGTTTTGCAAACGTTTTGCCTGGGCCTCAAGCGCATGATCGGCGTGATCCAGTTGCCCGAGGGCCGCTTCGAGCAAACTGTCACTGAGGCTATAGCGTTGGAGAGCGTCGAGTACAAATGGCTCTTCGTCGGCCAGGGGTGCTTCAGCCGCTTCGAAGAACACCTTGAGTCGCTGACTGAAAAAATGTCGCACGGGATTGCGCAGGAAGTCCTGCAATTGACCGAGGCTCAGCGGCTCTTCCTGAACATAGGCATCAAGGGCCTTGATGTCCGTTCCCTGTTCACTGGTTTGATGAAGCACCTGCCACTCGCTTGCGAAGCTGAACAGGTCATCACCTTCATGAAAATAGCGGGCGCTGAACGGTTGCAGTGGGTGTTCCTGAGTCAAGGCTTCCAGCAGCTTTTCACTGTCGACCTGTAATCGCCAGCCGCCTGCGAGGTGATCGCGCAGTTGGCCAATCAGTACCGAGGCCGGGCGCTCACTATTGTCCCGAATGCTGCGGCCGACCCAACTGATATAGAGCTGGTCACGTGCCGACAACAGGGCTTCCAACAAGAGATAACGATCATCCTCGCGCCGGGAACGGTCACCCGGACGGTAGTCGCTGCCCATGAGATCGAAGTCCAGCGGCGGTTGTGCGCGCGGATAATCTCCGTCATTCATCCCGAGCAGACAAACGAGTTTGAAGGGGATCGCCCTCATCGGCATCAAGGTGCAGAAATTGACCGCCCCGGCCAGGAAGCGCTGGGACAGGCGGCCCTGGTCAAGGCCTGCCAGCCAGGCTTCACGGACCACGGTCAAAGGCAGTTCATCATGCAAGCCCACTGACTCGCAGATCTCGAGCCACGCTTCCCGCAGCTCTTCGAGTTGGGCCAGCAAGTAGTCGTCATGCTCATTGCTGGCCTGGAAGAACAACTGCACCAAAGCCTGCATCCTGACGCCCCATTGCTTGGGCGGTGCGGGTTGGGTCAGCTCCTGGTGGGCAATCTCCAACGCGTCCAGCAGCGAGACCAAAGGACCGATGAGCGCAGCATCCAGACCGCCAATCTCGTCGTAAGGCTCAATGCCTTCGCAGGCGGCGGCGCTGCCGACGGCATAACCGAGCAGCATCCGACGCAGGCCGAAACGCCAACTGTTTTGCTCCAGTTCTTGAGGCAAGCCCAGACCCGCGCGCTGCTCGGCATTCATTCCCCAGCGAATACCAGCGCCTTCTATCCAGCGATGCAGGGTAGGCAGGTCACGCTCCTCTACACCGAAGCGAGCGCGCAGTGCAGGAACGTCCAGCAAATCGAGGATCTCGCTCACGGGGAAGCGGCTGTCAGGTAGCTTGAGTAAATGTTCGACAGCAATCAGCAGCGGATCACGACCGCGCTGGCCTTGATCCGCCAGAGTGAAGGGAATGAAGCGCGGATCGAAGCGATCAAGTTGACCGAATACTGCACGGATATGCGGAGCGTAGCTGTCGATGTCCGGGACCATCACGATCACGTCGCGAGGCTTCAAGTCGGGATCGGCACTGAAGCGTGCGAGCAACTGATCGTGGAGGATCTCCACTTCGCGCTGGGCGCTATGGGCGATGTGGAAACGAATGGATTCGTCCTGATTGAGATCGACAGGCGGCCAGAGCGCGCGGGTTTCGTTCAGGGGGCGCAGCTCGAGGATGTCGTCCTGCAACTGGTTGAGCACGTTCTGTGGCTGGCTGTCGCTGAACAAGTCGATGCGCCCATCACGGAATGCCGAGCGGTAGCTGTTGGGATCGTCGTAGCTGTCGAGCAGATTGATGTAGTCCCGTCCCTGCTTGCCCCATGCCGCCAATAGCGGGTGAGCATGTTGGTGAAGGGTTTGCGGATCGAGCACAACAGGCATGCCGCTCTTGCGAGCCTGACGCTTGTATTGATGCCGCAACAGGTCTTTATCGGCGACGATGTCTGCCCAATGGTGACGACACGGGTTGTGTACGCAGAGCAGAACCTGGCTGAACCGGGCCAGTCCGGCAAGTGCTTCGAGGGCTTGTGCCGGGAGAGAGGAGATCCCGAAGACGATCACCCGAGAAGGTAATCCACTGGGTGCCACGTCGAGGCTATTGATACGTTCGATGAACCGTTGATGGACACCGGCACGGCTTTGCGCCATGCCTTGCTCACCCACATCCAGCAACAGAGCCCGCCACAACTCTGCCTGCCAGCAGTTGGCTGGGGTCAGGGGCTTGGCTTCGCCTCTGCCGTTTCGCAATTGATGACGACCTTCAGCCCAGTCTTCGAGCCAGTCGGCCCGGTATACCTGGTATTGGTCAAACAGATCCGCCAGCCGCTCGGACAACTGGTAGCGCTTGCGCAGATCGGAGTCATTGGTAAGGAAGCGTTGCAGCGGTTCGAAATGCGGTTGATTGATCAACTGCGGAAGCAGACGCATCAGCCGCCAGGTCAGTGGAGCTTTATCGAGGAGGGATTTGACCGGAATTTCATCACGACCCAAAACCATGCGATAGAGCTGCCACATAAAGCTGCCCGGGAGTTGAACGTCGATGGCTGCTGCAATGCCGCAGCCGCCCATGTCGTCTTCTTCAGGGTCCTCTGCCAGAGCCAGCTTCAGCCACTGGGCGATGCCGTTGCTCTGTACCAGGGCGATTTCATTTTCCAAGGGAGCCAGCGGGTAGCGCCGCATCCAGCTGACCACCAGGCTGCGTAATTCGTCCAGGCGATTACCGTGAACCACCATAAAACCAGCACTGAGGGACGTCGCGTCCGGCATAAAGGCTTCCTTGGAAAAATACAAAAGCTAGGGCCGAACCTTAGCATTGTCGGGAGACTGTGACAGCCGGGAGCCGTCCGATGTTGCTGTACGAACTTTCCTGCGGACAAAACAAAACCCCTACCTGCATACGCAGATAGGGGTTTCGGAATTTAATCTTGACGATGACCTACTCTCACATGGGGAAACCCCACACTACCATCGGCGATGCATCGTTTCACTGCTGAGTTCGGG